>DATCZX010000106.1:0-6022 GCA_036525695.1 Gammaproteobacteria bacterium
CGATTGTCGGGCTGAAGCCCGGCATAAGAATTAATATATATCAGGACAAGAGGAGATATATCTAATGAAGATTGACGGTAGCGTAGCGATCGTCACCGGCGGGGCCTCGGGTCTCGGCCTGGCCACCGGCCGGCGCCTCGCCGGGCTCGGCGCGAAGGTCGCGCTGTGGGACCACGACCAGGCGCAGGCGGAGCAGGCGGCCGCGGAGCTCGGCCACGGCGCGGTCGGCGTTGCCGTCGACGTCAGCGACGCGGCGGCGGCCGAGGCGGCGCTGGCGGCGACGCTGGCGGCGTTCGGCGCGGTGCACTTCTGCGTCAACTGCGCCGGCGTCGCCACCGGCGGCCGCGCGGTCGGCCGCGACGGCCCGCTGCCGCTGGCAAGGATCGCGCGCACCATCGAGATCAACCTGATCGGCACCTTCAACGTGCTGCGCCTGGCCGCCGGCGAGATGGCCAAGAACGCCCCCGACGGCGACGGCGCCCGTGGCGTGATCGTCAACACCGCCTCGGTGGCGGCGTTCGACGGCCAGGTCGGGCAGGCGGCCTACAGCGCGAGCAAGGCCGGTGTCGCCGGGATGACGCTGCCGCTGGCGCGCGACCTCGCCTCGCTCGGGATCCGCGTCAACACCATCGCGCCCGGGGTGTTCGGCACGCCGATGATGGCCGGCATGACCCCCGAGGTGCGCGACCCGCTGGTCGCCAACGTGCAGTTCCCGAAGCGGATGGGCGAGCCCGACGAGTACGCCGCGCTGGTCCAGCACATCATCGAGAACGGCTACCTCAACGGCGAGACCATCCGCCTCGACGCCGCGATCCGGATGCCGCCGCGCTGAGTCCCGTGCCGGCCCCGGCGCCCGGGCCGCGGGGCGGGTGACGCGAGGCTGAGGCTCGGTTAATCTTTCGCGCTATTCACGCGGCCGCCGCCGGGCGCCGCCGCGACCAACGCAGACGGGGTGCCGGCACGACCGGTACCGAGGGGCAGGAGCAGAACATGAGCGGGGCACGCGAGGTCCTCATCGCACCGGGCACACAGGAGGCGCTGCAAGGCTTCCAACTCCCCGAGACCCTCGGTTTCGGCACCACGCTGGCGCCGCTGATGTACCTCTGCGAGGCCCTCGACGGGGTCTGGGGCCAGGGCCGGCTGCAGCCGTACGGGCCGATCCAGCTCGACCCGAGCGCGAAGGTGCTGCACTACGCGCAGGAGTACTTCGAGGGGATGAAGGCGTACCGGGTCGAGCGCCCGCACGCGACGCTGTTCCGCCCCGACCGCCACTGCTCCCGCTTCGCCACCTCGGCGCGCCGGCTGTGCATGCCGGAGGTCCCCGAGGAGGTGTTCCTCGAGGGCGTCTGCACGCTGACCGCCTGGTGCGAGGCGCTGGTGCCGCGGCGCAGCTGCCAGTCGCTCTACCTGCGCCCGTTCGTGATCGGCACGCAGCCGAACCTCGGCCTCGGGGTCTCGCGCAGCAACACCTTCCTGGTGGTCGCCAGCCCGTCCGAGGTCTACCACGCCGGCAGCATGCGCGTGCTGGTCGAGCGCAACGACACCCGCGCCGCGGTCGGCGGCACCGGCGCGGTCAAGGTCGGCGGCAACTACGCGGCCAGCCTGCTGTCGTCGTCGAACACCAAGGCGCGCGGTTACGACCAGTCGCTGTGGCTCGACCCGCAGACCCGCACCACGATCGAGGAGCTGTCGGGGATGAACGTCTTCGCGGTGATCGACGGCCGCCTGTGCACGCCGCGGCTGAACGGCTCGATCCTGCCCGGGATCACCCGCGACTCGCTGATCCAGCTGGCACGCCAGCTCGGCTACCAGGTGGTCGAGGAGAGCATGCCGGTCGACGACCTGCTGGCGTCGATCGCCAGCGGTGCCTGCAGCGAGGCGTTCGCCTCGGGCACCGCCGCGGTGGTCAGCCCGATCAGCGTGGTCGCCGACAGCGACGGCACCGAGTACCGCCTGCCGCAGGACCCGGGCCCGGTCGCCGCGCGGCTGCGCGAGGAGCTGCTGGCGATCCAGGAGGGACGCAGCGAGGACCCGTTCGGCTGGATCTACCCGATCCCGCGCCAGCACTACCCGGCCTGGGCCGAGGTCGCCTGAGCCACCCCTGGCGGCCGGCGCCGGCCGCCGCTTCAGCCGGGCAGCGGGTAACCGCCGCGCGCCAGCGTGTCGCGTTCGTTGTCGTTCGCCTCGACCAGGCGGTAGCCGGCCAGCTGGGCCGCGAGCCGGTCGACCGGCTCGCCGGCGACCAGCAGCACCGGCCGGCCGTAGCGGGCGGCGGGGTGGCAGGCGGTTATCTCGGCCGGCCCTTGCCAGCCGCCGAACAGCGGTGATGTGCTCTCGATGATCACGGACTCCTCCAAATACCCGGAACTTCTAGTTTTTGTAGCGCCGCCGGGAGTCTTTTTCCGTGCTCCGGTCGACATTCCGGATGATAAGTGATTGCGGTCCCGCTGGGAACCCGTAGATCAGTCGAGCAGCCCCTGCAGCACCGCGTTCCAGCCGAGCGCCAGGTTGGTGCGGTTGTAGCCGCCGCCGCCGGTGGCCAGCAGGCGGCCCTGGCAGAACTCCGCGGCGAGCCGGGCGAGGTCGCGCGCGACCTGGCCGTGCGCGGCCGGGCTGAAGCGCAGGTGGGTGATCGGGTCCCCGGCGATGCTGTCGGCGCCCGCCTGCAGCAGGATGAACTCCGGGCGCGCGGCGCGCAGGAACTCCAGCGCCTGGCCCCAGGCGTGGCGGAACATGCCGTCGTCCGCGCCGGGCGGCAGCGGCAGGTTCAGCTTGGTGCCGCGCGCCGCGCCGCGGCCGGTCTCCTCGGCCCCGCCGGTGCCCGGGTAGAGGTAGCGGCCGTCCTCGTGCAGGTCGGCCACGATCACGTCCGGATCGGTCTCGAAGGCGTAGAACACGCCGTCGCCGTGGTGCGCGTCGATGTCGACGTAGGCGATGCGGCGGATCCCGTAGCGCGCGCGCAGCACCTCGATCAGCACCCCGGGATCGTTGAACACGCAGAAGCCGGCCGCGCTGTCGCGCCGGGCGTGGTGCAGCCCGGCGATCGGGATGAACACCTTGTCGGTCTCCCCGGCCATGATCCTGGCCAGGGCATCGAGGCCGCTGCCGACCACGGTCGCCGCGGCCGCGTAGACGCCGCGGAACGCCGGGGTGTCGCCGTAGTCGAGGAAGCCCTCGCCGGTCACCGACTGCTGCTGCACGCGGGCGATGTAGTCGCGGGTGTGGAACAGCGCGAGGTCGTCGCTGCCGCTCTCGCGCGGGTCGAGCAGGGTGACCCGGCGGTCCAGGCCCTGGTGCAGGCTCTCCTTCCAGAACGCGTCCATGCGGTCCGGGCCGAACGGGTGCCCCTCGCCGAAGCCGTAGCGGGCGAGGGCGTCGCCGACGTAGACGCTGAGCATCGCGGAACTCCTCGGTGGCGGGTCGTGTGGGCTGCCCCAGATCAGCGTAGCCCACCCCGGTGCAGGACGTTGGGCAGCGGCCGTCTGGCCTGCAGGCCTGTTTTTTGCTACAATCCGCCCTCGTTTTGACCGGTCCTGGACCAGTCAGGGAGAGACTCGATGAGATTCGCGCCGACGGGCGGCAGGATCCTGCCCCAGGCGGGCCGGTTTTCCAGCCAAGTGCCCGCACGCAGCCCCAAAGCCGGCTTTTTTTCCCTCTCCCGTCCCACTCCCGCCAGGATCGGCGGGTCGCCTTACCATCAAGCAAACGGAGTCACCGAGTGAGCAAGGCCAAGACCTGCAGTTCGTGCAAGCAGCCATCCAAGGAGTTCAACATCCGCGGGACCAAGCGCGGCACCGACGGCCAGGACGTCGACTACCAGCTCTGCCGCGGCTGCTGCATCGCACTCTCGACCTTCAATCCCAAGGTCCAGCACCGCCAGCGCCAGGATTTCTGGGACACCGTGTGGAGCAACATCGGCGCGTAGCGCCAGCGTCGCACCTTTCGCCCGCGCGGCGGACTAACCTCCCGTGGGCAATCGCCGCAGGGGAGACGCAGTCGTGAACAAGCGTGTGGACAAGTCCGAGGCCGAGTGGCGCGCCGAGCTGACCCCGGAGCAGTTCCGGGTGTGCCGGCGCAAGGGTACCGAGCGGGCCTTCAGCGGCAGCTACCACGACTGCCACGACGAGGGCACCTACCGCTGCGTCTGCTGCGGCCAGGGCCTCTACGACGCGCGCGCCAAGTTCGACTCCGGCACCGGCTGGCCCAGTTTCTGGGAGGCGGTCGTGCCCGGGGCGGTGCGCTACGTCGAGGACCACAGCCTGTTCATGCGCCGGGTCGAGGTGGTCTGCAGCGCCTGCGACGCCCACCTCGGCCACGTCTTCGAGGACGGCCCGGCGCCGACCGGGATGCGTCACTGCATCAACTCGGTCGCGCTCAGGCTCGACCCGCGCGAACCCGGCGGCGAGTGAATCCGGCCGGCCCGCTCCCGGGCTGGCGCTGGTTGTTGCATTGCGGCATAATCGTCGGCCGGCGGCCGCCGCGCGCGCCGTAGCACACCTCCCGCAGCCCAACCCAGGGGAACCAGACATGGCAGATCAGCGTGAAGTCGTCGTTCTTAGTGGAGTCCGTACCGCCATCGGTGACTACGGCGGTTCCCTGAAGGACCTAGGGGTCACTGAGCTCGGCGCCATCGCCGTGCGCGAGGCGATCGCCCGCGCCAACGTCGACCCGGCCCAGGTCAGCCACGGGGTGATCGGCAGCGTCATCCACGGCGAGGCCAAGGACATGTACGTGTCGCGCGTTGCCTGCGTCAACGGCGGCATGTCGCACGACTCCCAGGCGCTGACTGTCAACCGCCTGTGCGGTTCGGGCCTGCAGGCGATCGTCTCCGCCGCGCAGCTGGTCCTGCTCGGCGACGCCGACATCGCCCTCGGCGGCGGTGCCGAGTCGATGAGCCGCGCCGCCTACGCCCTGCCGGCCGCCCGCTGGGGCGCGCGGATGGGCGACAACAAGATGATCGACATGATGGTCGGCGCGCTGACCGACCCGTTCGCCACCGAGCACATGGGCCTGACCGCCGAGCGCGTCGCCGACAAGTGGGGCCTGAGCCGCGAGGCGCAGGACGCCTTCTCGGTCGAGAGCCACCAGCGCGCCGCCCGGGCGATCGCCGAGGGCCGTTTCAAGGACCAGATCGTCCCGGTGACGATCAAGGGCCGCAAGGGCGACACCATCGTCGACACCGACGAGCACGTCCGCGGTGACGTCACCGTCGAGGGGCTGGCCAAGCTGCGCGCCGCGTTCAAGAAGGACGGCAGCGTGACCGCCGGCAACGCGTCGGGGATCAACGACGGCGCCGCCGCGGTGGTGCTGGCCGAGGCCGCGGTCGCCGCCAAGGCGGGCCTGAAGCCGCTCGGCCGCCTGGTCTCCTACGGTTTCGCCGGCGTCGATCCCGCCTACATGGGCGAGGGCCCGATCCCGGCGGTCAAGGTCGCGCTGCAGCGCGCCGGCCTCAACGCCTCCGACCTCGACGTGATCGAGTCCAACGAGGCGTTCGCGGTGCAGGCGCTGGCGGTTTCCTGCGATCTCAAGTTCGATCCGAAGAAGACCAATCCCAACGGCGGCGCGGTGGGCCTGGGCCATCCGATCGGCGCGACCGGCGCGGTTCTCACCGTAAAAGCCCTGTACGAGCTGCAGCGCACCGGCGGGCGCTACGCCGTAGTGACGATGTGCATCGGCGGCGGCCAGGGCATCGCCGCGGTATTCGAGCGCATGCAGTAAGCGGCCTACGCCAGCGCAAAAAAACGCCGCGCGATGCGCGGCGTTTTTGGTTGCGCGACTGCGCCAAGCGCTAGCGGGCCGTCCCGACCGCCCATTGCGCGATCAACGCGCGCTCCTCCTCGGTCATTCCGGTGAGGTTGCCGGGCGGCATGACCCGCGTGGCCGTGGTTTGCTGCACAATCAATGCCGCCTGCGCCCGGATCTGCGCCTCGGTCTCGAGCACAACGCCCTTGGGCGGCGCCGTCAGACCGAACAGGCTGGGGCGGGCCGCGTGACAGCCGGTGCAGCGCTGCGTCACCACCTC
>DATCZX010000107.1:0-3928 GCA_036525695.1 Gammaproteobacteria bacterium
GAATGAAGGCGAAGATCGAGGGCAGCGAGACCGTGGTCCGCGCCCTGATCACCCACGCGATGGAGACCGGGCTGCGCAAGGACTCCAAGACCGGCGAGAAGATCCCGGCGCACCACATCACCGAGATCAACTGCGAGCACAACGGCAAGAACGTGCTGCTGGCGCAGTGGGGTCCGTCGGTGTCGCAGAACCCCTACCTGTCGTTCAAGTTCGCCGGCGCCAAGGCCGGTGACAAGGTCAAGCTGACCTGGGTCGACAACAAGGGTGAGACCGACAGCGCCGAGGCCACCATCGGCTGAGTCGACGGCCTCCCGGCCGGGCGCCGCGGTGCCCGGCCGGGACGGCCTCAGGACCCGTCCTGCCCCTCGAGCCAGGCGCGCGCCCGCGCCGCCGCCGCCCGCACCTGGGCCGGCGCCGTCCCGCCGAGGTGGTCACGCGCGGCCACCGACCCCTCCAGCGTCAGCACCGCGAACACGTCCTCCGCGATCAGCGGGCTGAACCCCTGCAGCTCCTCCAGCGTCATCGCCGCGAGGTCGCGGCCGCTGCTGACGCCGTGGCGCACCGCGCGCCCGACCACCTCGTGGGCGTCGCGGAACGGCAGCCCCTTGCGCACCAGGTAGTCGGCCAGGTCGGTCGCGGTGGCGAAGCCCTGCAGCGCCGCCGCGCGCAGCCGCTCGCGCTTGACCGTCAGTGCCGGCAGCATGTCGGCGAACGCGCGCAGGCAGTCCTTGACCGTGTCGACGGCGTCGAACAGCGGCTCCTTGTCCTCCTGGTTGTCCTTGTTGTAGGCCAGCGGCTGCGCCTTCATCAGCGTCAGCAGCGCGACCAGGTGGCCGAACACGCGGCCGCTCTTGCCGCGCACCAGCTCGGGCACGTCGGGGTTCTTCTTCTGCGGCATGATCGACGAGCCGGTGCAGAACTTGTCCGGCAGCTCGATGAAGTCGAACTGCGCCGACGACCAGAGCACCAGCTCCTCGGCCATCCGCGACAGGTGCACCATCACCAGGCTGGCGGCGGCGCAGAACTCGATCGCGAAGTCGCGGTCGCTGACCGCGTCGAGCGAGTTCTCGGCGATGGCCTCGAAGCCGAGCTGGGCGGCGCTGTCGGCGCGGTCGATCGGGAAGCTGGTGCCGGCCAGCGCGGCGGCGCCGAGCGGCAGCACGTTGACCCGGCGGCGGCAGTCGAGCAGCCGGCCGTGGTCGCGCCTGAGCATCTCGAACCAGGCCAGCATGTGGTGGCCGAAGGTCACCGGCTGCGCCACCTGCAGGTGGGTGAAGCCCGGCATGATGCTGTCGGCCTCGCGCTCGGCCAGGCCGACCAGCGCCTGCTGCAGCCGGCGCAGCGTGGCCAGCACCAGGTCGATCTCGCGACGCAGCCACAGGCGGATGTCGGTCGCCACCTGGTCGTTGCGCGAGCGCCCGGTGTGCAGCCGCTTGCCGACCTCGCCGAGGCGCCCGGTCAGCCGCGCCTCGACGTTCATGTGCACGTCCTCGAGCGCCACCGACCAGTCGAACGCGCCCTGCTCGATCTCGTCGCGGATCGCCTCGAGGCCGGCGGCGATGCGCTCGGCATCGGCCGGGTCGAGCACGCCGGCGCGGCCGAGCATCCGCGCGTGCGCGATGGAACCGGCGATGTCGTCACGGTAGAGCCGGCGGTCGAAGCCGACCGAGGCGGTGAAGTCCTCGACGAAGGCGTCGGTCGGCTCGCTGAAGCGGCCGCCCCAGAGCTTGTCGGCCGGGTTGCTGTCACTCATCGCTGCGCTCCTGCGCGGCCGCGGGAAAGGCCGCGGAGTATATCAGGCCGGTCCGGCCGGCCGTCGCGCTAAACTGCGTGCAGCACGCGCCCGACCGGAGGCCGACCCGCTTGAAACCGCCCGCCGACACGCCCGACGCCGGCACCTTCCTGCCCGACTTCTGCGGCCTGCGCATCGTCTTCGCGGTGGTGGTGATGGCCGAGCTGCTGGCGCTGGTGCTGGTGCTGGCCACCGCCTCCGGCCACGGCGACCGCTGGAGCGAGATCGGCCTGGTCTCGCTCTACGTGCAGTGGGCGGCGCTGACCGGCACCGCCGCGCTGTGCCTGGGGCGGCGCTGGCTGGCGCGCCTCGGCGACGTGCGCGCGGCGACGCTGGCCTACCTGCTGCTGCTCGCGACCACCGCGCTGGTCGCCGCCCTCGCCCTCGGCCTGGCCGCCTGGCTCAGCTTCGACCCGTTCCTGCCGGCCGGCTGGCGCGACGGCTTCCTCTGGCGCAGCGTGGTGATCGGCGCCGTCGTCGCGGCGCTGTCGCTGCGCTACTTCTACGTCCGTCACCAGTGGCAGCGGCAGGTGCTGGCCGAGTCGCGCGCCCACCTCGAGGCGCTGCAGGCGCGCATCCGCCCGCACTTCCTGTTCAACAGCCTGAACACCGTCGCCAGCCTGACCCACGACCGCCCGCAGCTGGCCGAGAGCACCATCGAGGACCTGGCCGAGCTGTTCCGCGCCACGCTGACCGATACCACCGCCGGCGTGCCGCTGCGGGTCGAGCTGGAACTGGCGCAGCGCTACCTGAACATCGAGGCGCTGCGCCTCGGCGAGCGGCTGCGCGTCGACTGGGAGGTCGCCGGGCTGGACCTCGACGCGCCGCTGCCGGCGCTGGTGGTCCAGCCGCTGCTCGAGAACGCCGTCTACCACGGCATCGAGCCGGCCCCCGACGGCGGCGTGGTGCGCCTGCGCGGCTGGCGCGAGGGCGACGACAACTGCCTGAGTATCGACAACCCGGTCACCGGTGGCGCCGCCCGCAGCGACGGCCAGCAGATGGCGCTGGACAACGTGCGCGAGCGGCTCGCCGGCTTCTTCGGCCGCCCCGGGCTGCTCAGCGTGAAGCGCGACGCCGGCAGTTTCCGCGTCGAGCTGCGGCTGCCGCCGCGGGCGGGGAGCTGAGCGGTGCGGGTGCTGATCGCCGACGACGAGCCGCTGGCGCGCGAGCGGCTGCGCCGCCAGCTCGCCGAGCTGCCCGGGCACGAGGTGGTCGGCGAGGCGGCCAACGGCAGCCAGGCCGTGCGCCTGGCCGGCGAGCTGCGCCCCGACGTGGTGCTGCTCGACATCCGCATGCCGGGCATGGACGGCCTCGAGGCCGCGCACCACCTGGACCGCCTCGAGCTGCCGCCGGCGGTGGTCTTCACCACCGCCTACGGCGAGCACGCGCTGGAGGCGTTCCAGCGCCACGCCGTCGCCTACCTGCTGAAACCGATCCGCCGCGAGCGGCTGGCCGAGGCGCTGGCCCACTGCCGGCGGGTCAACCGTGCCCAGCTCGGCGCGCTGGCCGCCGAGGAGGCGCCGCGCGCGCGCACGCACCTGTGCGCGCGGCGTGCCGGCGACCTGGTGCTGGTGCCGGTCGCCGAGGTGCGCCTGCTGCAGGCCGACCTCAAGTACGTGCGCGTGGTCTACCCGGACGGCGAGCTGCTGATCGAGGAGTCGCTGAAGCAGTTGCAGCAGGAGTTCGGCGAGCGCTTCGTGCGCGTGCACCGGGCGACGCTGGTCAGCCGCAGCGCGCTGCGCGCGCTCGAGCACGCCGCCGACGGCTCGCTGCAGGTGGTCCTCGAGGGCTGCGCCGAGCGCCCCGAGGTGAGCCGGCGGCACGCCGCGGCGCTGCGCGCGCTGCTGCGCGGCGGGGGCTGAGGCGCGGCGCGCCCGCGGCTCAGCGCGCGCGGTGCCTCTTCTCCGCCTCCTCCAGCGCGGCGTCGAGGTAGGCCGGGTAGAAGTCGACCGAGTTGATCCCGACCAGCCGCGGGGCCAGTTCCGTGCCGTCGGGACCGAGCAGCAGCACCGTCGGCGTCACCTCGACGCGGTAGCGATCGGCGAGCTGCTGCCCGCTCGACGCTTGACCGCTGAAATCGCGCAGGTGGCCGGCGTTGATGTCGAGCTGCACCAGCAGCGCACGCTCGCGGTACTC
>DATCZX010000108.1:0-2766 GCA_036525695.1 Gammaproteobacteria bacterium
CGGCGGGACGGCGCGCACGGCGCGCCCTATGGGACCGGCCTGCTGCAGGCCCACCATAGGGCGGCCCGTGGCCGCCACCTTCCGCGGCGGGGCGGCGCGCACGGAGCGCCCTATCGGGACCGGCGTGCTGCAGGCCCTGCATAGGGCGGCCCGTGGCCGCCAGCTTCCGCGGCGGGACGGCGCGCACGGCGCGCCCTATGGGACCGGCGCGCTGCAGGCCCTGCGGAGGGGGGCTGCTCAGCGCCGTGGCCTGGTCGCCTGCGGGTGCTGCCAGCCCTCGTCGTCGGCCAGGTTCATGTCGTCGATGCGCCGGCCGCTCGAGGCCGGCGTGGCGCGATCCCAGGCCCAGTCGCGCAGCGCCTTGATCTGCTCGCTCATGGTCCGCGACAGCGGCACGATGCTGCGCGCGTTCTCGACCACGTCGGCGGTGGTGAACGGCCGCTGCTCGCGCAGGCCGAGCAGCCGCGCGGCGATCACCACCTGCTCGATCTCGGCGCCGTTCCAGCCCTCGGTCCCGGCCACCAGGGCCTCGAGGTCGAACGCGCCGGGGTCAGCGCCCTGGTGCTGCAGGTGCAGCGCGAACAGTTCGCCGCGCTCGCCCGCGTCGGGCAGGTCGACGAAGAACACCTGGTCGAAGCGCCCCTTGCGGATCAGCTCGGCGGGCAGGTACTCGATCCGGTTGGCGGTGGCGGCGACGAACACCAGCGGCGGCTTCTCCTGCATCCAGGTCAGGAACGCCGAGAACAGGTGCGAGGCGTCGCCGCTGCCGGGTCCGCTGAAGCCGAGGCCGTTCTCGATCTCGTCGATCCACAGCACCGCCGGCGCCAGCGCCTCGATGCTGCGCAGCGCGCGGTGGAAGCTCGCCTCGGGGCTGCCGTGCACCCCGGAGAAGACCAGGTTCATGTCCAGCCGGTACAGCGGCACCCGCCAGGCGCGCGCGACCGCCTTGCAGCAGAGGCTCTTGCCGCAGCCGCTGACCCCCATCACCAGGATGCCGCGCGGCACCGGCAGGCCGGCATCGACCGCCGCCGCGTTGAACACCGGCGTGCGGGTGTCGACCCACGCCTTCAGGTTGGCCAGGCCGGCGACCGCGTCGAGCTGCCCGCCGGCCGGCACGTACTCGAGGTAGCCGCTGCCGGTCAGCCCCCGCTTGGCCGCCTGCACCGCGTCGAGCAGGTCCCCGGCCAGCCCGTCCCGGGCCAGCACGGCGTGCAGCACGTGCCGCGCCTGGTCCAGGTTCAGGCCGCGCAGCGCCAGCAGCAGCTCGTCGCGCTGCGCCGCCGGCAGTTCCCGCGCAGCGGCGGGTCCGCGCAGCAGCGTGTCGAGCAGGGATCCGAGTTCGTCGGCGCCGGGCAGCGGCAGCTCGAGCTGCAGCACCAGGTCGCGCACCTGCGCCGGCAGCTCGCCGCCCGCGGAGAGCAGGCAGAGGTGCGCGCCGGGCACCTCGCGCAGCGCGTAGTAGGCGTCGCGCAGCGCGCGCAGCACCGCCGGCTCGCCGAGGAACGGGGCCAGGTCCTTGACCAGCACGAAGCCCGGGCGGGCCTCGCGCGCCAGCTGCGCCAGCGCCGCCGCCGGCGCGCGGCTCTCGGCACCCGACGCGCCGTCGTCGAGCCCCGCGGTGCACGACCAGCTGCGCGGTGCGGGTCCGCCGAGCTCGCCGGCCAGCTGCGCCAGCGCGGCGGCGACGCGCGCCTCCTCGGCGCCGTGCAGCCAGAGCAGCGGGTGGCGGGCGGCCAGGGCCTGGCGCAGCGTGTCGACGAGTTGGGTCATGCGGTAGGCAGGTCCGGTTGCGGCTGCGGGAGGGGCCGTCGAGTGCGTGCGCGACGTCCCCGGCCATTATTCGCCGCGGCCTCCGCGGGCGTCCAGCCCGCCGCGCTCACGCGCGGCGCGGTGCCGGGCGCAGGCCGTCGAGCAGCAGCAGCACGACGCCGACGCTGATCGCGCTGTCGGCGAGGTTGAACGCCGGCCAGTGCCAGTCGCCGTAGTAGACGTCGACGAAGTCGATCACGTGGCCGTAGGCGACGCGGTCGACCAGGTTGCCGACGGCGCCGCCGAGCACCAGCGCGAGTGCCGTGCCGGTCAGCCGCTGGCCACGCGGCAGGCGCCACAGCCAGGCCAGCAGCACCGCGCTGACCACGCTGCTGACCACGATGAAGAAGCCGCGCTGCCAGCCGCCCGCGTCGGCCAGGAAGCTGAACGCGGCGCCGGTGTTGTAGACCAGCGTCAGGTTCAGCGACGGCAGCAGCGGCAGCGGCGCGGCGTAGGCCAGCGCGGCCTCGGCCCACAGCTTGGTGACCTGGTCCGCGACGACCAGCAGCAGCGCCAGCGCGTAGTAGCCCAGAGACCGCGGTGTACGCACGCGATTCAGGCGTGGACGCGGGTTTCGCCGGCGCCGAAGGCGTTCTGCACGCAGCGCGCGCACAGCTCCGGGTGCCCCGGGTCGCTGCCGACGTCGCCGCGGTGGTGCCAGCAGCGCACGCACTTGGCCGCCGGCGAGCGCACCACGCGGATGCCCCAGCGCAGCGCCTCGCCGGCGCTGCCGCCCCAGGCCAGCTCGACGGCCCCCTCCGGCAGCGGCGCCCCGGCGTCGAGCGCCTGCAGCGCGGCGGCCGAGGTGATCAGCGCGAAGCGCAGCTCGTCGCCGAGCGCGGCGAACTCGGCGTGGCGCGCGCGGTCGGTGTCGCCGTCGAACACCGCGTACAGCGTCACCTCGGCGTCGAGCGAACCGCCTATGGTGCCGGTCTGGCGCGCCATCTCGAGGTGGTC
>DATCZX010000109.1:0-4475 GCA_036525695.1 Gammaproteobacteria bacterium
GCCGCGGCGCGCGCAGTTTACCGGATCGCGGGTCCCGCGGCGGTCGCCGCGGGCGCGGTTCAGACGGCGGGCGGCAGCGGCAGCTGCAGCAGGGCCCAGGTCAGGCCGCCGTCGGCCAGCAGCGCCAGCAGCAGCAGCGCGAACAGCAGCTGCTGCTGCAACTGCAGCCGGTCGACCCGGCCGGCCAGCGTGCGCACCTCGCCGCCGAGCCCGCGCAGCTGGCTGCCGAGGGCATCGAGGCCCTGCTGCAGCCGCGCCTCGGCCTCGGCGAGGCCGTCCCGCAGGCGGGCCCCGGTGGCCTCGGCCAGGCCCGCGCCGAGCGCCGCGGCGGGGGCCGCCAGGGCCGCCGCGTGGCGGGCGCCGAGGGTGATGAATTCACGTCGTTGCATGGTCCGGGTCTCCTCCGCCGGCGCGCGGCACGGGCGCGCAGCGACATTTCCGCGAGCTACCGTTTCAGATCGTCCGTGCGAGGGTTGGTTCCCGCCACCCGGGCGGCGGCTGCGGCGCGCTCAGCCGCCCGGCCCCGGGTCCGGCGTGACCAGGTCGACCAGCTCGTCGTGCAGCGCCTCGATCGCCTGCAGCCGCTGGTAGCCGCGCTGCGGGTCGAGGCGGAAGATCGCCGCGCAGAGCAGGTTCAGCAGGCTCATCACCGCGGCGTAGGAGTCGAACTGCGCGGGACCGTCGACGTGGCAGGTGAGCCACCAGGTGGCGCCGCCGTGGTGCGCCACCTCGCCCGGGTCGGCCAGCATCAGGATCCGTGCGCCGCGCGCGCGGACCAGCTCCAGCACCCGGGGCAGCACCGCGGCGCGCCGGCGCAGGCCGATGACGATGACCACGTCCTCGGGCTCGAGGTGGACCAGGTCCTCGGCCACCGTCTGCCCGGCGGCCGGGATCAGGGCCACGCCGTCGCGCAGCAGCAGCAGCTGCCGCTGCAGGTAGTGGGCCAGGAAGCGGCTGTTGCGGTAGCCGATCACGAACACCCGCGGCGCCCCGGCGATCGCCATCGCGATGCTGTCGACCAGCTGCGGCGACAGCGCGCCGAGCGTGGCGCGCAGGTTGGCCTGGTCCTGGGCCAGCTGCCGCGCCACCGGGTCGCCGGTACTGCCGCGGCGCCCGCGCGGCCGGTCCAGGTAGAGCGGCGAGCCCCAGCGGCGCGCCGTCCGCGCCTCCTCGCGCACCGCGTTGAAGTCGCGGTAGCCGAGCCGGCGGAACAGCCGCGTCGCCGCGGCCTTCGAGGTGCCGGCGAGCTGCGCCAGCTCGGTCGCGGTGTAGCTGGCCACCTCGTGCGGCTGGCCGAGCAGGAAGTCGGCCAGCCGGCGCTCGGCGCGCGGCAGCTCGGCGTAATGGGCCTGGATCCTGGACTGCAGGCTGCGGCCTCCGTCGTTCATGCCCTCTCCCGGATGGCGGCCGTTGCCGGGCCGGACCGCGCTATATGTAACACTCGTTTCACTACTTGACAATCTGAAACGGGAGTTTCATTCTGCGGCGGTCCCGGCACGCCTAGCCGGGCCGGAGCGCGAACTTGGCCCAGGCCCTGGACACCTTCCTGCGCGGCTGCCGCCGGCTCAACCGCTGGGTCGCGCGGCTGTGCGCGCTGCTGGTCGGGGCGATGGTGCTGATCGTGCTGTTCGGCGTGCTCGCGCGCTACGTGCTCGAGCTCGGGATCACCTGGACCGAGGAGCTGGCCCGCTACGTGATGATCTGGGCCGCGCTGCTGGCGATCTCCGTCGGTGCGGCGAACCGCGAGCACATCGGTTTCGAACTGCTGTTCTCGGCCCTGCCGCCGCGGCTGCAGCGCCCGCTGCGGATCCTGCTCGACCTGGTCGGCATCGGCTTCTTCGTCTTCCTCGCGGTGTTCGGCGTCGGCATGACGGTGCGCGGCACCGAGCAGTACGCGACCATCTTCGGCATGAGCATGGCGCTGCCGTTCGCCTCGGTGCCGGTGGCGGCGGCGCTGACCGCGCTGCAGTCGCTGGCGGTGCTGCTGCGCGACCTGTACCAGCCGGACGACGCGCTGCCGGGGGCGCCGCTCGAGGAGGCCGCGTGACCCTGGTGCTGATCGCGTTCTTCGTCCTGCTGCTGCTCGGGCTGCCGATCGGCTACGTGCTCGGCGTGGCCGGGGTGCTCGGCCTGCTGCAGCTCGGCGGCACCCAGTTCCTGGCGATGGCGCCGCAGCGCTTCTTCGAGGGGCTCGACCTGTTCACCTTCATGGCGATGCCGTTCTTCATCCTCGCCGGCGAGATCATGAACCGCTCGGGCATCACCGTGCGCCTGGTCGCCTTCGCCGACGCGCTGGTCGGCTACCTGCGCGGCGGGCTGGCGCACTCGAACATGGTCGCCTCGGTGCTGTTCGCCGGGATGACCGGGGCCGCGGTGTCGGACGCGGCGGCGTTCGGCAACACCATCGTCCCGGCGATGGTCAAGCAGGGCTACAAGCGGCCGTTCGCCTGCGCGGTGACCGCGGCCGGCTCGATCATCGGCCCGACCATCCCGCCGTCGAACCTGATGGTCATCTACGGTTCGTTGATGGGCGTGTCGATCGCCGGCCTGTTCGCCGCGGGCATCCTCCCGGGCCTGCTGATCGCGCTGCTGTGCATGGCGCTGATCGCGGCGCTCGGGCGGCGCCTGGGGCTGCCGCGCGGCGACGGGCGCCTGAGCCTGCGGGTGATCCTGGCGGCGTTCCGCTCGTCGCTGCTGGCGCTGCTGATGCCGGCGATCATCCTCGGCGGCATCCTCGGCGGCATCGTCACCCCGACCGAGGCGGCGGCGCTGGCGGTGCTCTACGCGCTGGTCGTCGGCGGCCTGGTCTACCGCACGCTGCGCTGGCGCGACATGGGCGAGATGCTGGAGCGCACCGCGCGGATCACCGGGGTGGTGTTCCTGATCATCGCCGCGGCGTCGATCCTCGGCTGGTGGATGACCTTCAACCAGATCCCGCAGAAGGTGGCCGCGGCGTTTCTCAGCGTCACCAGCAACCCCGAGATGCTGATCGCGCTGGTGCTGCTGCTGCTGCTGCTGGTCGGCATGTTCATGGACATCAACGCGGCGCTGATCATCCTCGCCCCGGTGCTGGTGCCGCTGACCAAGGCGATCGGCATGGACCCGGTGCACGCCGGCATCATGATCGTGCTGGCGCTGAACATCTCGCTGATGACCCCGCCGGTCGGCGCCTGCCTGTTCGTGCTGGCGTCGGTCACCGGGGAGAAGATCGAACGGATCAGTGCCGCGCTGTGGCCGTTCATCCTGGTCGAGGTCGCGGTGCTGCTGGCGATTGCCTACTGGCCCGACCTGACCCTGTTCGTTCCGCGCCTGTTAGGGCTGTAACCACCATGAGGAAAACACCGATGAAAATGACCCGCTTCGCCTCCAGTGCGCTGCTCGCGCTGGCCCTGGCCGCCGGCCTGGCCGTGCCCGCCCACGCCGAGAAGGTGCTCAAGCTGCACCACCTGAACAACGACGACCCGTTCGACAACCCGACCGGTGCGATGGCCACGGTGTTCAAGAGCCTGGTCGAGTCCGGCACCAACGGATCGGTCAAGGTCGAGACCTTCCCCAACGGCCAGCTCGGCAAGGACGCGGAGGTGGTCAGCCAGATCAAGGCCGGGGTGATCCAGTCCGGGATCCACTCGGTCGGCGGGTTCGCCTCGACCTACCCGATGATCGGCGTGCTCGACGTGCCGTTCGCGTTCCCCAACATCAGCGTCACCTACGCGGTGTTCGACGGCGCGTTCGGCCAGCGCCTGGCGGGCGACATCGAGGCCAAGACCGGGATGAAGGTGCTCGGCTTCGGTGACTCGGGCGGCTTCTTCGCCTTCTCCAACTCGAAGCGCCAGATCAAGTCGCCGGCCGACATGCAGGGTCTGAAGATCCGCACCATGGGGCTGGACACGCACAAGACGCTGGTCTCCTCGCTCGGCGGGCAGCCGGCGGCGATCGCCTGGGCCGAGGTCTACACCGCGCTGCAGACCAACGTCGCCGACGGCCAGATGAACCCGGTGCCGATCATCTCGTTCGCCAAGTTCAACGAGGTGCAGAAGTACCTGTCGCTGACCGGGCACCTGTTCACGCCGTACGTCTGGGTGGTCAACAGGGAGTTCTGGAACGGGCTCAGCGCCGACGAGCAGGGCGTGCTGCAGTACGCCGCGCGTTCCGCGATCGTCGCCGGGCGCGGCATCGCCCGCGCGATCGAGGCCTCCGACCGCGGCCTGCCGGCGCTGGCCAAGACCATGGAGATCTACACCCCGACCGCGGCCGAGAAGCAGGCCTTCCGCGATGCCGCCCAGCCGGCGGTGCGCAAGCTGATCGTCGAGCGGTTCGGCGACGAGGGTTCGGCCATGCTCGACGCCTTCATGGCGGCGATCGACGCGGCCGGCCGCTGAGACCACGCGCAGGCGGCCGGGGCAGCTGCCCCGGCCGCCGCCGTCACGGGAACCCGAACAAGGCTGCGATCCTCTCCGCCGACCAGGTCGCCCACT
>DATCZX010000110.1:0-7902 GCA_036525695.1 Gammaproteobacteria bacterium
AAGAACCTGCTCGAGGGCAAGCCGGTCGCGACCCGGGCAGCGAAGCCCCGTCCCGCCGCCACGGCCCGGCAGCCGCAGGCAACCCCGGCGGTTGCAGCCGACCCGGCGGCGGAGCAGCCCGGCGACAAGCAGCAGCCGAAGAAGGACGGGAAGAAGAGCAAGAAGGGCAAGAAGGGCAAGAAGAACAAGCAGAAAGACCGCAGCAAGCAGCGCCCGGCGGCACCGCCGGCCAGCGCTGCGGGCGAGGAAAAGAAGGACAAGAAGCGCAAGGACAAAGACAAGAAAAAGCGCAAGAAGAAAGGCAAGAAGAAGGGCAAGTAAGGCCTGATCCGCGCTGCTGCGTTACCGGCAGGCGCACGGCCGGCGTCTCGGCGCCGGCCTCGTGCGGCACCTGCTGGCCGCGGGTCGGCGGTCGCTGGCGGGCAGCCAGGCAACCGGCAGTGGCGCCCGCGATCCGCCTGCAGCAGCTCAGCGGCTGCTGGAGGCGGATCGGCCGCGCCCCAGAATGACTCTAGGCAGCGGCCCACAAGCAATTGAAACTCTTCAGTTGAGGCCGCCATCAGGCGGTGATATAAAGCATCCCTGCACCACCCGTTGAAATGACGGGTGCCGACAGTCGCCGCCAGGGCGAAGGCGGCGGAACTCCGACGACCTGTCGGCAGGTGCAGCTAGCCCGCGGCCAGGACGGCCTGCGGCTACCGCCCGTGAAGCCACCGTGCTGGGTGTCGACGGGCTGCGACGGTAAGCGACCCTGATGGGCCAGGGCGATCACCCGTCACCACCAGCGGCCGACGCCCTGCGCTTGGCCCGGGTCAGTGAGAACATGCGACGCTACGTCGTGTTGAACAGCAAGGGCGGCTGCGGCAAGACCACCGTGGCCACCAACCTGGCGAGCCTGCTGGCCGCCGGCGGCATGCGCGTCGCGCTCTACGACTACGACCCGCAGGGCTCTTCGATGCGCTGGTTCGGCCTGCGCGGCGAGCTGTTCAGCCCGCTGCAGTGCATCAACGCCCAGTCAGGGCACTCCGGCGTCACCCGTTCGTTCCAGCTGCGGGTGCCGCCCGGGACCGAATGCGCGATCGTCGACACCCCGGCCTCGCTGCGGCGCCTCGAGCTCGAGGACCTGCTGCGCGGCGCAGACGCGGTGCTGGTCCCGGTGTTGCCGTCGGCGATCGACCTGCACGTCAGCGGGGACTTTCTCGCCGGTCTGGGCGACATCCTGCGCCAGCGTGGCCGCCAGCTGCCGGTCGGGCTGGTCGCCAACCGCGCCCGGCGCAACACGCGGGCCTACGCCGAGCTGCAGCAGGCGGTGATCGGCTGGCGCCGGCCGCTGATCGCGACGCTGCGCGATACCATGTACTACCCGCAGGCCGCGAGTGCCGGCCTCGGGATCCACGAGCTCCCGGGTGGCGCTACCCGCATCGACCGTGCCGACTGGCAGGCGATCCGTGGCTGGCTGGAGAGCGGACGGGTCGCACCGGCGCTCGACCTCGGGACCCAGCCGGCCGCGCTGCTGGCCGGTTGAACGGCCTGCCGCCGGCCCGCTCGGGTCGGCCGCTGCCGATCTCAGCTGCCGGTGTCAGGCAGCACCAGGACGCCCTCGACCTCGACCTTGACCGACCGCGGCAGCGCGGCGACGCCGATCGCTGCGCGCGCCGGGTAGGGCGGGTCGAAGTACTCGGCCATCACCGAGTTGACCAGCGGGAAGTCGGCCATGTCGGTCAGGTAGACGGTCAGCTTGACGATGTCGGCCAGCGTGCCGCCGCTGGCCGCGGCCACCGCGGCGAGGTTGTCGAAGACCCGCCGGACCTGGTCGCTGGCGTCGCCGTCGACCACCGACATGGTCGACGGGTCGAGCGGGATCTGCCCCGAGAGGTAGACGGTGTTGCCGCTGCGCACGGCCTGGGAATAGGCGCCGATCGCGGCCGGGGCAAGGTCGGTATGGATCGCGTTCAGGGGCACGGCAGGTTCTCCGGTGCTGGGTTCAGAGGCGGGTGATCCGGCGCACCACGCGGATCGCGCGCAGGCGCCGCATGATGCGGGCGAGGTGCTGGCGGTCGTGCACCATGATCACGAACATGATGGTGGTGTGCAGGCCGTCCTTCTCCTTGGTCTTGACCTCCTCGATGTTCGAGTCGAGCTCGGAGATCGCCGCGGCGACGCTGGCGAGGACGCCGCGCTGGTTGTCGATCTCGACATGGATCTCGGTGGCGAAGTAGCCGTCGATCTCGCCGGACCACTCGACGTTGACCCACTTGTCCGGCTTCTTGCGGAACTCGTGGACGTTGCGGCACTGCTGGCGGTGGATCACCAGCCCGCGGCCGGCGGTGAGGAAGCCGAGGATCGGGTCGCCGGGGATCGGGTGGCAGCACTTGGCGAAGCTGACCACCGCGCCCTCGCTGCCACGGATCGCCAACGGGGCCTGGTCGCGGCTCGGTGGCTGCACGGCCTCGCTGCTCGCGCCCTCCGGCTGCAGCCGCCGCGCGACCAGCGCGGCCGGCCGCTGGCCGAGTCCGATCTGCTCGAACAGGACGTCGGCGCTGGCCACGCGCAGCTCGGCGAGCAGCGCGTCTAGGCCCTGCTGCGGCACCCCCTTGAGGGTCGCGCCCAGCGCGGCGAGGGCCCGCTCGAGCAGGTAGCGGCCGAGCTGGATCGCGTCCTGGCGGGTCAGGTTCTTGAGGAAGTTGCGGATGTTGGTGCGCGCCTTGGCGGTGACCACGAAGTTCAGCCAGGCGGGGTTCGGCCGGCCCACCGGCGAGGTGATCACCTCGATCGTCTGGCCGTTCTCGAGCGGCGTCGACAGCGGCATCATGCGCCGGTTGATCTTGGCCGCGGCGCAGCTGTTGCCGACGTCGGTGTGCACCGCGTAGGCGTAGTCGACCGCGGTGGCGCCGCGCGGCAACTCCATGATCTCGCCCTTCGGCGTGAACACGTAGACCTCATCGGGAAACAGGTCGATCTTGACGTTCTCGAGGAACTCCACCGAGTCACCGCTGGCCCGCTGCATCTCCAGCAGGCTGCGCAGCCACTCGCGGGCACGGGCGTGGGCGCTGTTGCCCGGGTCGCTGCTGGACTTGTACAGCCAGTGCGCGGCGACGCCGGCCTCGGCCACCTTGTTCATCTCCTCGGTGCGGATCTGCACCTCGATCGGCACCCCAGGCGGGCCGAACAGCACCGTGTGCAGCGACTGGTAGCCGTTCGATTTCGGGATCGCGATGTAGTCCTTGAAGCGCCCCGGCAGCGGCTTGTACAGGTTGTGCACCACGCCGAGCACGCGGTAGCAGGTCTCGACCTCGTCGACGACGATGCGGATCGCGTAGACGTCGAGCACCTCGGCCAGCGACAGCCCCTTCTCGGTCATCTTCTGGTAGATGCTGTAGAGGTGTTTCTCGCGCCCGACCACGCGCGCGTTCAGCTGCTCCTGGCGCAGCCGGTTCTTCAGCGCGGTCTCGATCTTCTCCATGATCTCGCGGCGGTTGCCCCGCGCCTTGCGCACCGCCTCCTGGATCACCCGGTAGCGCATCGGGTAGAGCGCGGCGAAGCCGAGGTCCTCGAGCTCCAGGCGGATCGCGTTCATGCCGAGGCGGTTGGCGATCGGCACGAAGATGTCGAGCGTCTCGCGGGCGATGCGCCGGCGCTTGGCCGGCGCCATCACCGACAGCGTGCGCATGTTGTGCAGGCGGTCGGCGAGCTTGATCAGGATGACGCGGATGTCGCGCACCATCGCCATCATCATCTTGCGGAAGTTCTCGGCCTGCGCCTCGGCCGGGTTCTCCAGCTCCATCTGCGTCAGCTTGCTGACGCCGTCGACCATCTCCGCGACCTCGTCACCGAACTGGCCGGCCAGCTCGGTCTTGGTCACGCGGGTGTCCTCGATCACGTCGTGCAGCAGCGCGGCGATCACGCTGCGCGCGTCCATGTGCATCTCGGCGAGGATGTGGGCGACCGCCAGCGGGTGGCAGATGTACGGTTCGCCGGTCAGCCGGAACTGGCCGCGGTGGGCGCGCACGCCGAGCAGGTAGGCGCGGTGGACCTCGTCGATCTGCGCCGGCTCGAGGTAGGTCTCGAGCAGGTCACAGAGGTTGCGCAGCCGGAACAGCGCGGCGAGGTCGTGATCCGGCGCGACCTGCGGGTCGTTGCCGGGTAGCGGGCAGCTGTCGGCCGGAGCCGGCAGCGGGGCCGGCGGGGTCATCGAGGTGCTGGCGGCTCGCGTGGGCACGCCGGCTTGGGCGGCTGCCGCGGAGGGTTCAGGCTCCGGGCAGGAGCTCCTCCTCGTCGACCAGCGACTCGGCCGCGTGCTCGCGCGCGCTGACCTCGTAGAGGATCGCGGTGGTCACGTGGCCCTCGGCGATCTCGCGCAGCGCGACCACCGTGGGCTTGTCGTTCTCCCATGGCACCGCCGGCTCGGCGGCGGTGGAGGCCAGCTGCCGGGCACGCTTGGTCGCGGCCAGCACCAGCTCGAAGCGGTTGGGGATCTGTTCGAGGCAGTCTTCGACCGTGACTCGGGCCATGTTCGGTTTCCGTCTTGAGTTGGGTAGATTGCGGTAGAGTTTACTGAATCAATGACTTGTCAACAACTGCGCGAGCAGCTCGCGATGCCTGGCGGCCTGCGCCGGGTGGCGCAGGCGGCGCGTGCGCACCAGCGCCTGCAGGTCGGCGAGGGCCTCCTCGAAGCGGTCGTTGATCACCAGGTAGTCGAACTCGTCGTGGTGGCGCATCTCGTCCAGCGCCGCGGCCAGCCGCGCGGCGATCACCGCGTCGCTGTCCTGGCCGCGGCCGCGGAGCCGGTTCTCGAGCGCGGCGCGCGACGGCGGCAGGATGAACACCGTGACCGTGTCGGGGTGGGCCTCGCGTACCTGGCGCGCCCCCTGCCAGTCGATCTCGAGCACCAGGTCGTCGCCCCGGGCGAGGCGTCGCGCGATCTCCTCGCGCGCGGTGCCGTAGCGGTTGCCGTGCACCTCGGCATGCTCGAGGAACGCGTTCTCCGCCACCATCGCGGCGAAGCGCTCAGCCGCGACGAAATGGTAGTGGACGCCTTCCTGCTCGCCCGGCCGCGCCGGCCGCGTGGTGTGCGACACCGCGACCCCGAGGCCCGCATCGGCCTCGGTCAGCGCCTTGACCAGGCTGGTCTTGCCGGCCCCGGAGGGGGCCGAGATCACGAACAGGGTGCCGCTCATCGTCGTCTACCGTCGCGTCCCGTCACTCGATGTTCTGCACCTGTTCGCGCATCTGCTCGATCAGCACCTTGAGGTCGACCGAGGCGCGCGTGGTGCTGACGTCGGCGGACTTCGAGCCCAGCGTGTTGGCCTCGCGGTGCAGCTCCTGCATCAGGAAGTCGAGCCGCCGCCCGACCGGCTCCTTGCGCCGCAGCACCGCGCGCACCTCGGCGAGGTGCGCGTCGAGGCGGTCGAGCTCCTCGGCGACGTCGAGCTTGTTCGCGAGCAGCGCCATCTCCTGCTCGAGCCGTTCCTGGTTCAGCTCGGCGCGCAGCTCGGCCAGGCGGTCGGCGAGGCGCTGGCGCAGGCGCTCGAGGACCTCGGGCAGCCGCGCGCGCACCTCGACCGCGATCGCGGCCATCGCGTCGCAGCGCTCCACCAGCAGCTGCGCCAGCCGCTGCCCCTCGCGGGCGCGGGTCTCCTGCAGCTCGTCGAGGGCACGGCCGAACAGCGCCTGCGCGGCCTCGAGCACCGGTTGCAGGTCGACCTCGGGCATCACCCGGACCCCGGGCCAGCCGAGCACGTCGAGCGGATCGATGGCCGCCGGTTGCGCGATCAGCGCGGCGATCGCCTCCGCCGCCGCGACCACCCGCCCGGCCAGGGCCTGGTCGACGACCAGCTCCTGGGCGCCCGCCGCGGCCGGCAGGAAGCGCAGCTGGCACTCCAGCTTGCCGCGCCCGAGCCGGCGCGCCGCGAGTTCGCGCAGCGCCCCTTCCAGCGGCCGGAACTCCTCGGGCAGCCGCGGGCTGACCTCGAGGTAGCGGTGGTTGACCGAGCGCAACTCCCAGCACAGGGTGCCGGCCTCGAGGCGCTGCTCGCAGCGCGCGAAGGAGGTCATGCTGCGGATCATCCGATTCTCGCGGGGCCGGGTTACGGGGGGCGGTATAATCGCGCCATTCTACACCATCGAGCGGAGCCGACCGATGCGACCCAGTGGCCGGGCGGAAGACGAGTTACGCACGCTGCGCTTCACGCGACGCTTCACCCGGCACGCCGAGGGCGCGGTGCTGGTCGAGTTCGGCGGCACCCGGGTGCTGTGCACCGCCAGCGTCGACTACGGCCGGGTGCCCGGCTTCCTGCGCGGCCGCGGCGAGGGCTGGGTGACCGCCGAGTACGGGATGCTGCCGCGGGCGACCCACGAGCGCAGCCCGCGCGAGGCCGCGCGCGGCCGCCAGGGGGGGCGGACGCTGGAGATCCAGCGGCTGATCGGGCGCGCGCTGCGCGCCGTGGTCGACCGCCGCGCCCTCGGCGAGCACACGCTGACCCTCGACTGCGACGTGCTGCAGGCTGACGGCGGCACGCGCACCGCGGCGATCAGCGGCGCCTGGGTGGCACTCGCCGACGCGGTGGCGGCGATGCGCCGCGCCGGCCAGCTCAAGGGCGAGCCGCTGCACGGCCAGGTGGCCGCGGTGTCGGTGGGCATCTACCGCGGCCAGCCGGTGCTCGACCTCGACTACGCCGAGGACAGCGACGCCGAGACCGACATGAACGTGGTGATGAACGACGCCGGTCACTTCATCGAGCTGCAGGGCACCGCCGAGGGTCACGCCTTTCGCGGCGACGAGCTGCAGGCGATGACCGGCCTCGCCTGGCACGGCATCAGCCAGATCCAGCAGGCGCAGCGCGACGTGCTGGCGGCGGACTGAGATGCGCCGCGTCGTCCTCGCCAGCAACAACCGCGGCAAGGTGCGCGAGCTGGGCATGCTGCTCGCCGGCAGCGGGCTCGAGGTGATCGCGCAGGGCGAGCTCGGGGTGCCCGAGGCCGAGGAGACCGCGCCGACCTTCGTCGAGAACGCGCTGCTGAAGGCGCGCAACGCGGCCCAGCACACCGGGCTGCCGGCACTGGCCGACGACTCGGGCCTGGCCGTCGACGCGCTCGGCGGCGCCCCCGGGGTGCGCTCGGCGCGCTACGCCGGTGTCGACGCCGACGACGCCGCCAACAACCGCCGGCTGCTGGCCGAGCTGGACGGCCTCCCGCCGGCACGGCGGACCGCGCGCTTCCTCTGCCTGCTGGTCTACCTGCGCAGCGCCGACGACCCGGTGCCGCTGATCTGCCAGGGCAGCTGGGAGGGGGTCGTGCTCGACGCGCCGCGCGGCGCCAACGGCTTCGGCTACGACCCGCTGTTCTACCTGCCGGAGCGCGACCGCACCTCCGCCGAGCTGCCGCCGGAGCTGAAGAATCGCCTGAGCCACCGCGGCCAGGCGCTGCGCCAGCTGGTCGAGCGGCTGGCCGCCGCAGGGCACGCTTGAGCGCCAGCACCGCTGCGGCCGCGGCACCGCCGCCGCTCGCCCTCTACCTGCACTTCCCGTGGTGCGTGCGCAAGTGCCCGTACTGCGACTTCAACTCGCACGCGGTGCGCGGCGAGCTGCCGGAACAGGCCTACGTCGCGGCGCTGCTCGCCGACCTCGACTGGGAGCTGCGCATGCACCCGGCGCGTGAGCTGGTCAGCGTCTACTGCGGTGGCGGCACGCCGAGCCTGTTCTCCGCCGACGCCTTCGCCGAGCTGTTCGCCGGCATCCGTGCGCGCCTGCCGCTGGCGGCGGACGTCGAGATCACCGTCGAGGTCAACCCGGGGACGCTGCGTGCGGGGTACTTCGAGCAGCTGCGCGGGCTCGGCTGCAACCGGCTGTCGATCGGCGTGCAGAGCTTCGACGACGGCCGGCTGCGGGCGCTCGGCCGGGTCCA
>DATCZX010000111.1:0-3065 GCA_036525695.1 Gammaproteobacteria bacterium
GCGTCGAC
Organism: Gammaproteobacteria bacterium; assembly: GCA_036525695.1. GTDB lineage: Bacteria > Pseudomonadota > Gammaproteobacteria > QNFN01 > QNFN01 > DATCZX01. The sequence continues at coordinate 9 of DATCZX010000111.1, forward strand.
AGCCAGTGGGACGGACTGCACACCTTCATCCGGATCCCCGCCGGGGCCCTGCTCGCGGCGGGCGCGGTCGGCGATGTCGGCCAGGGTGCCCAGCTCGCCGCGCTGCTGGTCGGCGGCACGCTGGCCGCCGGCAGCCACACCGCCAAGGCCGGCGGGCGCGTGCTGATCAACACCTCGCCGGAGCCGTTCAGCAACTGGGCCGCGTCGATCGGCGAGGACCTGCTGGTGATCGGCGGCCTGTGGGCCGCGCTGAACCACCCCTGGCTGTTCGTCGCCGGCCTGGTCGCCTTCGTGCTGCTGCTGGCGTGGCTGCTGCCGCGGCTGCTGCGCGCGATCGCCGCGCTGTTCCGCCGGCTGCGCGACTGGATGCGTGGTGCACGACCGGCACCGAACCGGCCGCCGGGTGACGGGCCACCGCCGCCCGCACCATGATTCCCGCACCGGCCGTCGCTGCCAGCAGCCCGGAACTACTGGCCGCCGCGAGCGCGGTGGCCGCGGCGCTCGGCCTGCCGTTGGCCAGCGGGGAGGCCACGGGCCTGCAGCTGCGCTGCACGCCTGCCGGGCTCGAGCTGTACGACCCGGGCGAGCGCTGCGCGGTGCGCTGCGACCTGGTCGGCGGCGCGGCGGGCTACCGCCAGCGCCATGCCGGCGGCGACCAGGCGCTGGCGCGGGCCGTCGGCGTGCGCGGCGGCCGGCGGCCGGGCGTGGTCGACGCCACCGCCGGACTCGGCCGCGACGGCTGCCTGCTCGCCGCGCTCGGCTGCCGGGTCACGCTGCTGGAGCGCTCGGCCGTGATCCACGCGCTGCTGCGCGACGGCCTGCAGCGGGCGCTGGCGACACCGGCGTTCGCCGCGCAGGTGGGCGATCGCCTGCAGCTGCTGCACGCGGATGCCGCCGACTGGCTCGCCGCGCACCCCGTTGGCAGCGCCGCCGCGGTGGTCTACCTCGACCCGATGCACCCGCCGCGGCGCTCCAGCGCCCTGGTGCGCAAGGAGATGCGGCTGCTGCGGGCCGCGGTCGGGGCCGACGCCGACGCCGCGCGGCTGCTGCCGCTGGCGCTGGCCGCGGCGGCGGAGCGGGTCGTGGTCAAGCGCCCGGCCGGCGCCGAACCGCTGGCCGGGGTGGCACCCGACTGGGTCATCGGCGGGCGCACCACGCGCTTCGACGTCTACCGCGCGCTCCCGGCGAGCGCCCGCTGAACGGGCCTCAGCCTCCCTGCAGGTCGAAGCGGATGCCCTGCGCCAGCGGCAGGTCGTCGCCCCAGTTGATCGTCGTGGTCTGGCGGCGCATGTAGCCCTTCCAGGCGTCCGACCCCGCCTCGCGCCCGCCGCCGGTCTCCTTCTCGCCGCCGAAGGCGCCGCCGATCTCGGCGCCGGAGGTGCCGATGTTGACGTTGGCGATGCCGCAGTCGCTGCCGGACGCGGCGAGGAACGCCTCGGCGCGGCGCAGGTCGCGGGTGAACAGCGCCGACGAGAGCCCCTGCGGCACGCCGTTCTGCAGCGCCAGCGCGGCGTCGAAATCGTCGTAGCGGACCAGGTAGAGGATCGGCGCGAAGGTCTCCTGCTGCACCACCTCCCAGCCGTTCTCGGCCACCGCCAGGGTCGGCTCGACGAAGTGGCCGGGCCGGTCGAGCACGCCGCCGCCGTACAGCACCTCGCCACCGGCCGCGCGCAGCGCGTCGAGCGCGGCGCGGAAGCCGGCCACCGCGTCGGCGTCGATCAGCGGCCCCATCAGCGTCGCCGGGTCGAGCGGGTCGCCGACCCTGACCTGGGCGTAGGCGGCGCGCAGCCGCCCGGCGAGCTCGTCGAAGCGCGACGCGTGGACCAGCACCCGCCGCGTCGTGGTGCAGCGCTGCCCGGCGGTGCCGACGGCGCCGAACACGATCGCGCGCGTGGCGAGGTCGAGGTCGGCGCTCTCGTCGACCACGATCGCGTTGTTGCCGCTGCACTCGAGCAGGCTGCGGCCGAAGCGCGCGGCGACCCGCTGCGCCACCGCGCGCCCGACCCGGCTCGAGCCGGTGAACGAGACCAGCGGCACGCGCGGGTCGTCGACCAGCCGCGTCGCCAGCTCCCGCGCGCGCGGCAGCCACAGCGTGAACACCGCCGGCAGGTCGTTGGCGGCGAGCACGTCGTTGCACAGCCGCTGCACCGCGAGCGCGCACAGCGGGGTCTTCTCGGACGGCTTCCAGACCACGGCGTTGCCGCACACCGCGGCGATCAGCGCGTTCCACGCCCACACCGCGACCGGGAAGTTGAACGCGGTGATCACGCCGACCACGCCGAGCGGGTGCCACTGCTCGTACATCCGGTGGCGCGGCCGCTCCGAGTGCATGGTGCGGCCGTAGAGCATGCGCGACTGGCCGACCGCGAAGTCGGCGATGTCGATCATCTCCTGGACCTCGCCGTCGCCCTCGGCCTTGATCTTGCCCATCTCCAGCGCGACCAGGCTGCCGAGCGCGTCATGGTGCCGGCGCAGCGTCTCGCCCAGCTGGCGCACCACCTCGCCGCGGCGCGGTGCTGGCACCTCGCGCCAGGCCCGCGCGGCGGCGAGCGCGGCGTCCATGACCCGCGCGTAGTCGTCGGTGTCGGCGCCGGCGACGCACGCGATCGGCGCGCCGCTGGCCGGGTTGCAGGAGTCGAGCAGGTCGGTCTCGCGCAGCGCGCTCCACCGGCCGGGGCCGGAGCAGGCCCCGGGGTTGACCGCGTCGAGGCCGAGGGCGGCGAGGATGGCGGCGGGATCGGGCATCGGCTCCTCCGGTCGGGATCGGATCGGGTAGTCGCGGTCAGCCGGTCACGCCGCACGCCGCCTCGGCGGCGGCGACCACCTCGGCCTCCGCCGGCAGCACCAGCCCGGCCGCGGGACCGAGCGGCTGGTAGCTGTCGGCCCCGGTGACCAGGCGGAGCGGCAGCGCGCCGCAGCCGTGCTCGACCAGCCCGCTGACCAGCGCCTCGCCGAGGCCGCCGCTGCGGCGCCCCTCGTCGAGCACGACGACGCAGCCGCAGGCGCGGGCGTGGGCGGCCACCGCGGCGTGGTCGAGCGGCGCCAGCCAGCGCAGGT
>DATCZX010000112.1:0-4465 GCA_036525695.1 Gammaproteobacteria bacterium
AGTTGCTCTGCCACCGGTGCGGCGCGGTCGATCCCCGCCGCGCGCTCGAGCAGCCCGATGATCGGGTGCAGCGCCCGGTTGCGGTGGTACGGGGAACCGTAGTGGCCGAGCACGGTGAATTCGCTGTCGGCGAGTTGCTCGCGCAGCGCCTGCACCAGGCGCGACTTCCCGATCCCGGGCTCGCCGGAGAGCAGGACCACGTGCCCCTCGCCGTCGCGCGCGCGCTCGAGCCGGTCGAGCAGCAAGCCGAGTTCGTGTTCGCGCCCGACCAGCGGCGCCATCCGCGCCCCGTGCAGGGCCGAGAAGCGGTCCGCGTCGGACCCGGCGCGCTCGACGCGCCAGACCGGCTGCGCCACGGCGAACCCCTTCAGTGCGTGCTGGCCGAGCTCGCTGAGCTCGAACAGGTCGCCGAGCAGCCGGCGCGTGGTCTGCCCGATCAAGACCGTGCCCGGCACCGCCAATGCCTGCAGTCGTGCTGCCAGGTTCGGGGTCTCGCCGACCACGCTCTCCTCCTGCGCGCTGCCGTGGCCGATCACCTCGCCGACCAGCACCAGCCCGGTCGCGATGCCGACCCGCGCGGCCAGCTGCGATCCGTCGGGGTCGGTGAGCGCGGCGACCGCGCTGACCAGCTCCAGCCCGGCGTGGACCGCGCGTTCGGCGTCGTCCTCGCGTGCCTGGGGCCAGCCGAAGTAGGCCAGCACGCCGTCACCCAGGTACTTGGCCACCTGCCCGCCCCATGCCTCGATGCGCGCCGTCGCGACCTCGTGGTAGCCGCGGATCAGCGTGCCCATCTCCTCCGGATCGAGGCGGGCCGACAGGGCCGTCGAGCCGACCAGGTCACAGAACAGCAGCGTGAGCTGGCGGCGCTCGGCCTCCTGGCGGCTGGCGGGTTTCGCCCTCGCTGGGGCCGGCCGGTGCTCGGCGAGCGCGGCGATCGCCGCGAGCAGGCGCTTGCGGTGGCCGAGCGACGCGATGCCGAGTTCGCGCAGGTCGTCGTCGTCCAGCGTGGGCAGGAGCGCGGCGTCGATGTCGTTGGCGAGGAACGCCGGGGCGTACTGCGCGAGCCCGAGCCCGTCGAGCCACTGCTCGATGTTCACTTGCCCTCCGCGTGCCGGTGCTTGGGCCAAGGCTAGCAGACGCGGGCAGCAGGCACGGTTGCCTGCTCTTCGACCGTCGGCGATGCTAAGGTGGCGCGATTTAATCGGCACCGGCGACCCCGCGAGGATGGGCGTGAAGAAACTCAAGCACGAGGCCGAGCTGTTGAAGCTCGCATTGAACGTCGGCGTGCGCTACGCAGAGCAGCGCGGCGCGGTGCGCTTCGAGCAGACCGATTCGGCGCACGAGAAGGTGGAAATCCTCTACCGCCTGCTCGTGCACGACAAGCTGATGCAACCGCTGCCCGAGACCCAGGTGTCGCAGCAGGCGATGCGCCACAAGCTGGCGATCTGGATCTCCCGGCAGCTGCCGGAGGGCCACCCGCTGCACGAGTAGGTCGGGCCGCGAGGGCGTGGCCGAGGCGGCGCGGGCCGCGTCGGGCCATGCCCCGGCCGAATGTGCCCAGGGTGTCCGGACGGGTGCCATGAACCAGCCGCAGAGCAGCATCGGCCAGTTGAGCGGAGCCCGCCGGGCAGGCCTCGCCGCTGCGCGCCTCCGGCCTGCCGGGCTGGCACGTCGTGTCGCCGGCCGCGGAGGCCCCCGGCGCACTCGAGTCGCTGAGGCAGCAGCCGTTCGTCGACGTCGCCTGGCGCAACCGCGGGCTCTGGGTCTGCCACCGAGAAACGGACATGCCTGACGACGCACTGCACACCCCGGGCGCCGCCGCACCGCGCCGGCCCAAGTGGCTGGTGCCGGGCCTGGTGCTGCTCGCGCTGGTCGCCGGGATCACCGTGGGCCTGCTGCTGCGCCCCGGCGGCATCCAGGCGTGGCTGCCGCCGCCGGAGGTCGAGGGCGTCCTGCGCGGGCCGTTCACCCTCGGCGGGGAGTTCGAACTCACCGACCACGCCGGCGGGCGGACGCGGCTCAGCGACCTGCGCGGCAACGTGGTGCTGCTGTTCTTCGGCTACACCCACTGCCCGGACATCTGCCCGTCGCTGCTGGCCGACCTGCGCCTGGCGCTCGGCCGCCTGGGCGAGCACGGCGAGCGCGTGCGCGCGCTGTTCGTCAGCGTCGACCCGGAGCGCGACGGACCGGAGCAGCTGCGCGCCTACGTGACCCCGTTCGGCCCGCGCTTCCTCGGCCTGACCGGCAGCGCGGAGGAGCTCGCCGCGGTGGCCCGGCGCTTCGGCGCCGCCTACGAGATCGAGCCGCACGCGCCCGGCGCGCGGGATTACGAGGTGGCCCATTCCGCGTTCACCTACCTGATCGATGCGCAGGGCACGGTGCAGGTGATGGTCCGCTACGGCACCCCGTGGGAGGCGCTCGCGGACGAGATCGCGCGGCTGCTGTAGAGCCCGGGCAAGGATGCCGGTCGCCGCGCGGCCACCGCCGCCAGGGGAAGGAGGAACCGATGCCGTCAGGATGCCACTGCCGGGTCGCGCTGGCCGCCGTGCTGCTGCTCGCCAGCCGGTTCGCGCTGGCCGCGGGGATCAGCGTCGGGGAGCCGTGGGCGCGTGCCTCGCTGGGGCAGGCAGCGAACGGCGCCGCCTACCTGACGCTGGTCAACGGCGGAAGGCAGGCCGACCGCCTGCTGGCCGTGCGCGCGCCGGTCGCCACGCGCGCCGAGCTGCACAACCATCGCCTGGACCACGGGATGCTGCGGATGGAGCAGCACCCCGCGATCGTGGTCGATGCCGGGGCGACGGTCACGCTGGCGCCGGGCGGACTGCACGTGATGCTGTTCGGGCTGCTCGCGCCGCTGCAGGCCGGCAGCCGGTTCCCGCTGGTGCTGGTGTTCGAGCAGGCGGGAGAGATCGAGGTCAGCGTGCCGGTGCTGGAGGCGACCGGCGCGGCCCCCGGCGGGGCGCACGGCCACGCCGGCAAGCCGAGGCGCTGACGGCGCCGCCGCACCCCGCCCGCTGCGCGTCAGGCAGGGCTGCCCTCCAGCTGCGGCAGCGCGGCGCGCCGGCCGCGGGTGCGCAGCAGCGCGCGCCGCCGCTGCAGCCGGCCGGCGATCAGCGCCTTGGTGCGGTGCAGGGCGCGGCCGATCGCGCGGCGCAGCGAGGCGTTGCGGTCGATCACCACCAGCTGCCGGCCGTCGACCAGCTGCGCGCGCACCACGCAGACCTTGTCCCTGCCGCCGCGCGGGCCGTTGATGTCCTTCAGCGTCAGCTCCAGGCGCGCGATGCTGTCGCTGAAACGGGCCAGCACCAGCTGCACGCGGGTGGCCAGGCCAGCGCCGGCGTTGCGCGGTATCGCGACGTGCCGTGACTGCACTTTGACGTTCATCGGTTGCTCCGTTGGTTGCCGGTTCGGGGTTAGAGGATACGTCGTCTATACATCGAAACAAGTCGCATTAACCTATCCAAAGGTTCGTAAATACCGATGTGATGCGGGGCCCTTCGTGCCTTCCCTCCGCCGGGCCTGCGCGGGTCAGTGATGCACCCACTGCGCCTCGGAGACCAGGCAGATGCCGCCGGCGCGGGTCAGCAGGCCGCGCACCCCCTCGACGATCGCGGTGACCGTGGCCGGGTCGCTGCAGGCGATCAGGAAGACGCAGTTGGTCAGCGTGCCGGCGGGGTCGTCGGCGCGGCGCACGCCGCGGTCCCCGCGGCCGCTGGCGCGCGGGATCAGCGTGTAGCCGGGTGCGCCGAGTTCATCCAGCCGCTGCGCCAGGCGGCCGGCCTGCGCTTCCTCGATGACGATCTCGATTCTCTTGCACGGTTGCATGGTGCCTCCCGGGGGTTACGGTCCGCCCAGCCACTGGAGCAGCGCCTGGTAGAGGGGGATCCCGACCAGCAGGTTGAACGGGAAGGTGATCGCCAGCGACATCGGCAGGTAGGTGCCGGGGTTGGCCTCGGGCAGCGCCAGGCGCATGGCCGCCGGCACCGCGATGTAGGAGGCGCTGGCGCCGAGCACGGTGAGCAGCAGCGCGTCCCCTGGCGACAGGCCGAGCAGCAGCGCCAGCGCGCCGGCCAGCAGGGCGTTGGCCAGCGGCAGCGCGACGGCGTAGCCGATCAGCGCGCGCACCGGCAGCGCGCCGGCAGTGCGCCGTACGGAGAGCAGCTCCTGCAACCGGCGCGCGGCGACGATGCCCATGTCGAGCAGGAACAGGCAGAGCATGCCGATGAACAGGCCGCCGACGAAACCGTCGAGCTGGGCCATGCCGCGCTGGCCGGTGCTCCAGCCGATCAGCATGCTGCCGAGGATCAGGAACACCGAGCCGTTCAGGCAGGCCTCGCGCAGCAGTTCGCGCCAGCAGATGGGCTGGCTGCTCGCGGCGCCGCCCTGGTCCCGGGTGGCCAGCCGGTAGAGCAGCAGGCCGATGATGATGGCCGGCGATTCCATCAGCGCCATCGCCGCCACCAGG
>DATCZX010000113.1:0-3236 GCA_036525695.1 Gammaproteobacteria bacterium
GCATCCCGGCCGGCCGCGCCCGCCGCGTCGCCTGCGCGGCCCGCCACGGCGGGAGCGGGGGCGACCTGGGACGAGATCGTCGCCGCGCTGGAACTGAACGGCATGGTGCGCGAGATGGCGCACCACTGTGCGCTGGCCAGCTGGGACGGCGAGCGGATGGCGCTGCAGCTCGACCCGGCGCGCGCGCAGCTGCGCACGCCGCGGGTGGAGCAGGCACTGGCCAAGGCGCTCGAGGCCTGGGCCGGGCGCCCGCTGCGGTTGAGCGTGGCGACCGAGGCGCCGCCGGCCGAGACCCCGGCCGCGCGCTCCGCGCGCGACGCCACGGAGCGCCAGCAGGAGGCCGAGCGGGCGATCGCCGCCGACCCGCACGTCGAGGCGCTGCGCCAGGCCTTCGACGCCGAGATCGAACCCGGCTCGGTGCGCCCGCGCTGAGCGGCGCCGGCTTCCCGCACGGTGAATCTTCAACCCCGCAACCCCGGAGCCACGCGATGAAAGGTGGACTTGGCAACCTGATGAAGCAGGCGCAGCAGATGCAGGAGAACCTGCAGAAGGCGCAGGAGGAGATCGGCCGGCTCGAGGTCACCGGCGAGGCCGGTGGCGGCATGGTCAGCGTGACCATGACCGGGCGCCACGAGGCGCGCCGGGTCAGCATCGATCCCGCGCTGTTCGCCGACAGCGACCGCGAGATGATCGAGGACCTGGTCGCCGCCGCGATCAACGACGCCGCGCGCAAGGTCGAGGCGATGACCCAGGAGAAGATGGCCGGGGTCGCCGGCGGGATGAACCTGCCGCCGGGCATGAAGCTGCCGTTCTGATGCCGGCCGGCCTGTCACCGCTGATCGGCGCGCTGATCGACGCGCTGCGCTGCCTGCCCGGGGTCGGCCCGAAGAGCGCGCAGCGGATGGCCTTCCACCTGCTCGAGCGCGAGCGCGACGGCGGCCGCCGGCTGGTCGACGCGCTGGCCACGGCGCTGGAGCGGGTCGGCCGCTGCGACCGCTGCCGCACGCTGAGCGAGGAGCCGGTCTGCGCCATCTGCCGCGACCTGCGCCGCGACGGCAGCCAGCTGTGCGTGCTCGAGACCCCGGCCGACGTGGTCGCGATCGAGCAGGCCGCCGGTTTCCGCGGCCGCTACTTCGTGCTGCTGGGCCACCTCTCGCCGCTCGACGGCATCGGCCCCGCCGAGCTCGGCCTCGACCTGCTCGAGGCGCGCCTCGGCGAGGGCGAGGTGAGCGAGGTGATCCTCGCCACCGGCACCACGGTCGAGGGCGAGGCGACGGCCGAGTACGTCGCCCAGCTGGCGCGCGAGCAGGGGCTGCGCGCGACCCGGCTGGCGCACGGCATCCCCCTCGGCGGCGAACTCGAGTACGTCGACAGCGGCACGCTGTCGCACGCCTTCGCCGGGCGGCGCGAGATCCCCGGCTGAACCACCCAGGAAGCACCCGATGAACACGCTGCGTAACTTTTGCCCGCTGCTGCTGGCCTTGATCGGCCTGCTGCCGGCCGCCCTCTCCGCGCAGCAGGCCCCGACCCAGGTGTTCCGCGGCCTGACCACGATCGAGGTCTCGGTGCTCGGGGTCACCCCGGCGATGGAGGCCGAGGGGCTCTACGACCGCGACATCTACGACGACGTCGACCGCCGCCTGCGCGGCACCCGGCTGCTGCTGCGGCGGGGGCGGAACCAGCCGCTGGCCGGCATCGGCGTCACCGACCCGGTGCTGATGATCACGCCGATCTGCCGCCCCGGCAGCGGCGGCCGCCAGGTCTGCCACCTGACCACCGAGCTGCGCGAGGCGATGTCGCTGGTGCGCGACCCGGCGGTGCGCTTCGTCGGCGCCTCCTGGCGCAGCACCTGGACCGGCGAGGTGAACCGCTTCAACGAGCTGCGCGAGCGCATCGAGAGCATGGTCGACCAGTTCGCGCAGGATTACAGCGCGGTGCGCTGAGGCCTCCCCGGGCGGCGCACCGCCGGCGGGGTCAGAGTAGAGTCGTCCTGCTCTGCCCCCCCTAGGCGAATCCCGGGCGTCTTCTCCCGTGGGCCGGGCTTCAGCCCGATGCGACCCGTCGCGCGGCCACGCCGCTGCCAGCCCACGCCGACCGCGGTGCCGCCTGTGCCATAGTTGGTGCAGGGGCGCCGATCGCCCCGCTACGCGCGCGGTGCAGCATGGAGCAGCGTCGAGCGATGACCGGCTGGAGAGGGCAGGCGGCAGTGCTGCTCGCCGGCCTGCTGCTGGCCTGCCCGTTGCCGGCGGAGCCCGATCACGCTGCCGCGCGCGCCGCGCTGCTGCGCGAGGTGGTCACCACGCAGGCCCTGTACGGCGACGCCCCGTTCTCCCCGGCCGTGCTCGCGGCCCTCGGCCGCACCGAGCGCCACCGCTTCGTCCCGGCCGGGGTGGTCGACCAGGCCTACGCCAACCGCCCGCTGCCGATCGGCCACGGCCAGACCATCTCCCAGCCCTACATCGTCGCGCTGATGACCGACCTGCTGCGGGTCGGCGCCGGTGACCGCGTGCTCGAGGTCGGCACCGGCTCCGGCTACCAGGCCGCGGTGCTGGCCGAGCTCGGCGTGCGCGTGTTCACCCAGGAGATCGTCGCCCCGCTGGCCGCCGAGGCGAGCGCGCGGCTGGCGCAGCTCGGCTACCGCGACGTCGCCGTGCGCCACGCCGACGGCTACCACGGCTGGCCCGGGGAGGCGCCGTTCGACGCGATCATCGTCACCGCCGCGGCCAGCCACGTGCCGCCGCCGCTGGTCGAGCAGCTGAAACCGGGCGGGCGCATGGTGATCCCGGTCGGCAGCCGCTTCTTCACCCAGCACCTGATGCTGGTGGAGAAGGGGGCCGACGGCGCGGTCACGCTGCGCCAGCTGCTGCCGGTGCGCTTCGTGCCGCTGACCGGCGGGCACTGAGCGCGGCGCCGATGGGCACGCCCGCCGCGACGCCGGGCGACGCCACGCGGCGGGAGAGGGTGCTGCCGCTGTCGGTCGGCCTGCTCGCCGGCGCCGCGCTGGCCTACGAGGTGCTGCTGGTGCGGCTGTTCGCGATCGTCCAGTGGCACCACTTCGCCTACCTGGTGATCAGCCTGGCGCTGCTCGGTTACGGCGCCAGCGGCACCCTGGTGACGCTGCTGCGCGCGCCGCTGCTGGCGCGCTTCGAGCGCGCCTACCCGCTGGCCGCGCTGGGCTTCGCGCTCGCCGCGCCGGCCGCCTTCCAGCTCGCCGAGCGGGTGCCGGTCGATGCCCT
>DATCZX010000114.1:0-7285 GCA_036525695.1 Gammaproteobacteria bacterium
TGCCGTCGCCCGGCGTGGCCGACGCCGCCTGGTCCGGCTCCGCGAACGGCAACGCGGCCGTCTCGCCCGGCGCCGGTCGGGCCGGCGCCTGCGCCGCGACCGGTGCCGGGGCGTGCTCCGCTGCCGCGGCCGCCTCCTCGGCGGCCGCCTCGGCAGTGAACGCGCGATCGAGCTCCTCGAGCGTCGCGTCGAGGTCCAGGCGCGCCTTGCGCGGGGCCCCGCTCTTCGGCGCGGCCTCGATGACGCTGTCGAGCGGTCCGTCCAGCGGTTCCTCGGCGTCGGCATCCGCAGGCTGGTCGAGCGGCTGGTCCAGGCTGAAATCGAGCACCCGGTTGCGCACCGGGGCCTGCGCCGGCGGCGGCACCTCGACCGCGCCGGTGAAGGCCGAGAGCGCGAGCCGCGTGCCGCTGCCGCTCTGGTAGGCGCCGTCGACGATGCCGGCCGCCTGGTCGACCGCGTCGACGCGCAGCAGCTCGCCGCCGATCAGTCGGTACCACCGGCCGGTCTTGATCTCGAGCATTCCCTCTACTCCTCCGCGAGGCGGGCCACCGCCCGCCCTGGCTGGCATCGCGCGGCGTTGCACGCGCGGCGCGATTATAGGGCTACCCCGGTTCCCGGTGACGCATCACCCGCTGCAGCGCGACGATCCCGGCGACGATCAGCAGCAGCCCGACCGGGGTCGACGGGTGGATCGGCTCGCCGAGCAGCGTGGCGATCCACAGCAGCGAGACGAACGGCGACAGGAACACCAGGCCGCTGACCTGCGCGGTGGTCCGCGACAGCCGCAGCGCGCCGAGCCAGAGGACGAAGGTCAGCCCCATCTCGAAGGTGCCGACGTAGAGCGCGCCGAGCAGGCCGGCCGACGTCGGCCAGGCCAGCTCGCCGGCGGCCAGGGCCACCGCGAACGCGAACAGCGTGCCCCAGGCGAAGTTCAGCGCCAGCCGCGCCACCGGGTCGCGCTGGTCGCGCAGGTTGAGCAGCCAGTAGCCGGCCCAGATCACCGTGCTGCCGAGCGCCAGGCCGACGCCGACGGGGTCCGAGAACTGCAACCCGAGCAGGTCGCCGCGGGTCGAGATCACCGCCACGCCGAGCAGGCTCAGCGCCATCGCCGCCAGTGCGCGCGGCGGGATCGGCTGGCGCAGGAACAGCGCCGACAGCAGCACCAGGACCACCGGCCAGCCGTAGTTCAGCGGCTGCGCCTGCTGCGCCGGCAGGCGGTCGTAGGCCTCGAACAGCACGATGTAGTAGAGCGCCGGGTTGAGCAGCCCGAACAGCGCCGAGCGCAGCACCTCGCGGCGTGGCCACTCCCGCAACCGCGCGAGCCGCCCCTGCAGCGCCAGCACCCCCAGCAGCACCGCGGTCGACGCCAGTGCCGACCAGGCGACCAGCGCCAGCGGGCGCAGGTGCTCCAGGCTGAGCTTGAACGCGGTCGCCACCGTCGACCAGGCGAACACGGCGGCGAGCGCCATCAGGTAGGCGCGGGCCTGGGGGGTCATGCGCGCGCCGCGCCGCCGGGGTCTACGCCGGCGCCCCGGCCAGCGCCGCCGCGTCGGCCAGCAGCGCGGCGATCTCCTCGTCACCGGTGTCCCAGCTGCACATGAAGCGGTAGCCGCCGCCGCCGATGAAGTCGTAGAAACGCCAGCCGCGCGCGTGCAGCCCGAGCGCGATCACGTCGGGCAGCGCGACGAACACCGCGTTGGCCTGCGGCGGGCGCACCAGCGTCACGCCGGGGACAGCGGCGAAGCCCTCCGCCAGCTGGCGCGCCCGCGCGTTGGCGTGGCGCGCGTTGGCCAGCCAGGCCCCGTTCTCGAGCAGCCCGACCCACGGCGCCGAGACCAGGCGCAGCTTCGAGGCGAGCTGCCCGGCCTGCTTGCAGCGGTAGGCGAACTCGGCGGCCAGCTCGCGGTTGAAGAACACCACCGCCTCGCCGACCGAGAGGCCGTTCTTGGTGCCGCCGAAGCAGAGCACGTCGACGCCGGCCTCCCAGGTCAGCGCCCGTGGCGGCACGTCGAGCGCGGCGACGGCGTTGGCGAAGCGCGCCCCGTCCATGTGCACGCGCAGGTCGTGGCGCCGTGCCAGCGCGCCGAGCGCGGCCAGCTCGTCGACCGTGTACAGCGTGCCCAGCTCGGTGGCCTGGGTCAGGCTGAGCACCCGCGGCTTCGGGTAGTGCATGTCGCGCCGGCGCACGATCAGCGGCTCGACCGCCGCCGGCACCAGCTTGCCGTCCGCGCCCTCCGCGGTCAGCAGCTTGCTGCCGCCGGAGAAGAACTCGGGCGCGCCGCACTCGTCGGTCTCGACGTGCGCGCTGCGGTGGCAGATCACGCCGTGGTAGGAGCGGCACAGCGAGGCCAGCGCCAGCGCGTTGGCGGCGGTGCCGTTGAACACGAAGAACACCTCGCAGTCGGTCTCGAACAGCTCGCGCAGCAGGTCGCAGGCGCGCGCGGTCCAGCGGTCCTCGCCGTACGGCAGGTCGTGGCCGGCGTTGGCCGCGGCCAGCGCGGCCCACCCCTCCGGGCAGATGCCGGCGTAGTTGTCGGAGGCGAACTGGCGGCGTCCCGGAGTTTTCGGTTGGGTGGTCACGCGGCGCTCCCGTGGCGTTGCGGTGAGGCGCCGCGCGGGCCCCTGGCGGCTCGCGCGGCAGTCGCGAGTATAGAGCCTGAACGGTACTCGGCCGCGGTTGTCAGCCTACCGCAGCCGTGTAAACTAGCGGCGCATCAAGACCATCGCCTGCTGCCCGACGAGCCCCGACCCAGGCGCCCGGCAGGCAGGCCCGAACCCGCTGTCACGGCGCCAGAGCGCAGATCGGAGATCATGGGCTACTTCCTGCAGCAGCTGATCAACGGCGTCACGCTCGGCATGATCTACGGCCTGATCGCCATCGGCTACACGATGGTCTACGGCATCATCGGCATGATCAATTTCGCCCACGGCGAGATCTTCATGATCGGTGCCTTCATCTCGATCATCACCTTCCTGACCGTCAGCCTGCTCGGCCTCGGCTGGATCCCGCTGGCGCTGCTGGTGGTGCTGCTGGCGACCATGCTGCTGACCGCGGTCTACGGCTGGGCGCTGGAGCGGGTCGCCTACCGGCCGCTGCGCAACTCGCCGCGGCTGGCCGCGCTGATCACCGCGATCGGCATGTCGATCTTCCTGCAGAACTACGTCCAGCTGCTGCAGGGGGCGCGGGTCAAGCCGCTGCAGCCGGTGATCACCGGCGGCATGCGCTTCCTCGAGGACGGCCTGTTCACCGTCACCTTCAGCTACCTGCAGGTGCTGATCATCGTGCTCACCTTCGTGCTGATGCTGGTGTTCACCTGGGTGATCAACCGGACCGCGCTCGGCCGCGCCCAGCGCGCCTGCCAGCAGGACCTCGGCATGGCGGCGCTGGTCGGGATCAACGTCGACCGCACCATCTCGCTGACCTTCGTCATGGGCGCGATGCTGGCCTCGGTGGCCGGCCTGATGTTCCTGCTGAACTACGGCGTGATCGACTTCTACATCGGCTTCCTGGCCGGGGTGAAGGCGTTCACCGCGGCGGTGCTCGGCGGCATCGGCTCGATCCCCGGGGCGATGCTCGGCGGCCTGCTGATCGGCATGATCGAGGCCTTCTGGTCGGCCTACTTCACCGTCGAGTACAAGGATGTCGCCGCCTTCTCGATCCTGGTGCTGGTGCTGATCTTCCGACCTACCGGGCTGCTCGGCAAACCGGACGTGGAGAAGGTCTGAGTGAGCGCCCCCGGGGCCGGCACGGCTACCCCGCTCGATCACGGCGCGATCCTGCGCGAGGCCGGGCTGGTCGCGCTGCTGGTCCTCGGCCTCGCCTTCAGCCTGGTCGGGTTCCACATCGAGGACGTCTCCGGCGGCCTCGACATCGTCTACCGCTTCGACGGCGTGCTCGCCGCCGCGCTGTGCGGGTTCCTCGGCCGCCTCGGCCTGATCCTGCTGCGCGAACGGCGGCCGCGGCCGGTCGCGCTGGTCGCGCTGCCGCTGGCGCTGCTGCTGGCCCTGCTGCAGCTGCTCACCCCGGAACTCGGCCTCGAGCGGGCCTACCCGTTCCGCAGCGAGGTGGTGAACTGGGTCCTCGCGATCGCCTGCGGGGTGCTCGGCGGGCGCGCCAGCTGGCTCACCTGGCACCACCGCGAGGGCGGCGGCGCGCTGGCCCGCGAAGAGGCGATGGACCGCGTCGGCGCCAAGGTGCAGAGCGCGGCACGGCTGCTCGGCCCGCTGCTGCTCGGCCTCGCCGTGGTGCTGCCGTTCATGCCGTTCGCCGACCGCCGCCTGCTCGACATCGCGATCCTGGTGGTCACCTACATCATGCTCGGCTGGGGCCTGAACATCGTCGTCGGCCTGGCCGGGCTGCTCGACCTCGGCTACGTCGCCTTCTACGCCGTCGGCGCCTACAGCTACGCGCTGCTGGCACAGAACTTCGATCTCGGCTTCTGGATCTGCCTGCCGCTGGCCGGGATCCTGGCCGCGTTCGCCGGCATCCTGCTCGGCTTCCCGGTGCTGCGGCTGCGCGGTGACTACCTGGCCATCGTCACGCTCGGCTTCGGCGAGATCATCCGCGTGATCCTGCTCAACTGGTACGAGTTCACCGGCGGGCCCGACGGCATCTCCGGGATTCCGCGGCCGACGCTGTTCGGCCTCGAGTTCACCCGGAACGCCAGCGACGGCGGGCAGACCTTCCACCAGTTCTTCGGCCTGACCTACTCGCCGACCGACCGCATCATCCTGCTCTACTACGTGATCCTGGTGCTCGCGCTGGTCACCAACCTGTTCACGCTGCGCATCCGCAAGCTGCCGATCGGGCGCGCCTGGGAGGCGCTGCGCGAGGACGAGATCGCCTGCCGCAGCCTGGGCATGAACCCGCGCAACACCAAGCTGACCGCGTTCTCGATCGGCGCCATGTTCGGCGGCTTCGGCGGCTCGTTCTTCGCCACCCGCCAGGGCTTCATCAGCCCGGAGAGCTTCACCTTCATCGAGTCGGCGATCATCCTCGCGATCGTCGTGCTCGGCGGCATGGGCAGCCAGATCGGGGTGGTGTTCGCGGCGATCCTGCTGATCGGCCTGCCGGAGTTCTTCCGCGAGCTGCAGCAGTACCGCATGCTCGCGTTCGGCCTGGCGATGGTCGCGATCATGGTGTGGCGTCCGCGCGGGCTGCTCGCGCACCGCGAGCCGACCCTGCGGCTGCACCCGAAGCCCAAGGACGGGGCTGGCGGATGAGCGCGCAGGCGGCCGTCAGCGCGGAGCCGGTGCTGCTCGAGGTCGAGCACCTGACCATGCAGTTCGGCGGGCTGATCGCGATCAACGACGTCTCGTTCGCCGCGCGGCCGCGGGAGATCACCGCGATCATCGGTCCGAACGGTGCCGGCAAGACCACGGTGTTCAACTGCCTGACCGGGTTCTACAAGCCGACCGTCGGGCGGCTCAGCCTGCACCACCCGCAGCGTGGCCGCTACCTGCTCGAGCGCATGGAGGGCTACGACATCCCGCGCCGTGCCGGGGTCGCGCGCACCTTCCAGAACATCCGCCTGTTCCCGCAGATGTCGGTGCTGGAGAACCTGGTGGTCGCCCAGCACACCAAGCTGATGCGCGCCTCCGGCTTCACCCTGGCGGGGCTGTTCGGGCTGCCGGTCTACCGCAACGCCGAGAAGCAGGCGGTCGAGCTGGCGCGTTACTGGCTCGACCGCATCGGCCTGGTCGAGCGCGCCGACTGGAACGCCGGCAACCTCCCCTACGGCGACCAGCGCCGCCTCGAGATCGCCCGCGCGATGTGCACCGAGCCGGTGCTGCTGTGCCTCGACGAGCCGGCCGCCGGGCTCAACCCGCGCGAGTCGGGCGAGCTGAACAAGCTGCTGATCTTCATCCGCGACGAGCACGGCATCGGCCTGCTGCTGATCGAGCACGACATGAGCGTGGTGATGGGCATCTCCGACCACATCGTGGTGCTCGACTACGGGCGCAAGATCTCCGACGGCTCGCCCGAGTTCGTGCGCAACGACCCGGCGGTGATCCGCGCCTACCTCGGCGAGGAGGAGGAGGCCGAGGCCGATGGCTGAGCCGATGCTCACGGTCAGCGGGGTGCACACCTTCTACGGCCACATCGAGGCGCTCAAGGGCATCGATCTCGAGATCCACGCCGGCGAGATCGTCACCCTGATCGGCGCCAACGGCGCCGGCAAGTCGACGCTGCTGATGACCCTGTGCGGCAACCCGCAGGCACGCCAGGGGCGGATCGGGTTCCTCGGCGAGGAGATCACCCGGCTCGGGCCGCACGAGATCGTCCGCCGCGGTATCGCCCAGTCGCCCGAGGGGCGGCGCATCTTCCCCTTCATGTCGGTGCTCGAGAACCTGCAGATGGGCGCCACGCTGTGCGACCCGCAGTACTTCAAGGACGACCTCGAGCGCGTGTTCACGCTCTACCCGAAGCTGCGCGAGCGGCGCCAGCAGCGCGGCGGCACCCTGTCCGGCGGCGAGCAGCAGATGCTGGCGATCGGCCGCGCGCTGATGAGCCGGCCGAAGCTGCTGCTGCTCGACGAGCCGTCGCTCGGGCTGGCCCCGCTGCTGGTCCGGCAGATCTTCGACATCATCAAGCAGATCAACGAGGAACTCGGCATGACGGTGTTCCTGGTCGAGCAGAACGCCTTCCACGCGCTGCGCCTGGCGCACCGCGGCTACGTGCTGGCCAACGGCCAGGTGATCATGAGCGGCAGCGGCCGCGAGCTGCTGGCCAACGACGAGATCCGCGCCGCCTACCTGGAGGGTGGACACTGAGAATGGAAGCCCTGCTCGGCAGCTCCCTCGGCGTGTTCATCGGCCTCACCGTCTGCGTGGTCGGCTTCGCCGCCTGGATGACCGGGCAGGCGCTCGCGGTCACCTGGAAACCGGCCTGGCACCTGGTCATCTACGCGCTGCTGCTCGGCGCCGCCAACCGCTTCCTGAACTTCGGCCTGTTCGACGGCGAGCTGCTGGCGTTCGGCGGCTTCGTGGTCAACAGCGCGGTGCTGCTGGCGATCGCGCTGCTCAGCTTCCGCTACAACCGGGTGCGCGCCACGGTGCGCCAGTACCCCTGGCTGTGGCGGCGCAGCGGGCCGTTCGGGCTGCGCCGCATCGGCGGTGGCGGCACTGCCCGAACAGACGCGTGAAATGCGCCGAAAGCCCCTGGAACCGGTGTTATTGCGGTTGCCGCCGTCAGCAGATGTGCTATAGATAGAGCCACTCGCGCACGGCCCCGGCCGTGGCGGCCACCCCACCCAGCCCCGCCCCATAAAGAATATGAACCACC
>DATCZX010000115.1:0-5527 GCA_036525695.1 Gammaproteobacteria bacterium
CGTGCCCTCCACGCCCCGGTCTCGGCCGCGCCCGGCCCGCCTGCCCCGGCGGCCGGGGCGCCCGCTGCGGCTGACCCAGTTCAGCGACCTGCACCTGCTCGGTGACCCCGGGCAGACGCTGCGCGGGGTCGACACCGCGGCCACGTTCGCTGAGACCCTGGATGCTGCCGCCACGGCCATCCGGCGTGCCGACCTGCTGCTGCTGACCGGCGACCTCGCCGAGCACGGCGAGGCGGCCGCCTACGCCCGCCTGCGCCGGCAGCTCGCCGGCCTCGCGGCGCGGCCGTTCGCGGTGCCCGGCAACCACGACGACGCCGCGCGGCTGGCGCGCTGCCTCCCGGCCAGCGGCGCGCGCCGGGTGGCGGCGCTGGCGCTCGGCAACTGGCGGCTGCTGCTGCTCGACTCGGCGCTGCCGGGGCACTCCGCCGGGCGCCTGGACCGGCGCCAGCTCGACTGGCTGCGCCGGCAGCTGCGCCGGCAGCGCCGGCAGCCGACGCTGGTGATCCTGCACCACCCGCCGTTGCCGCTCGGCACCCGCTGGCTGGACGCCATCGCGCTGCAGAACGGCAGCCTGCTGCGCCGCCTGCTGGCGCCCTTCGCGCAGGTCCGGGGGGTCGTCTGCGGTCACGTGCACCAGGCCCACGACCGCCGCCGCGGCGGCGTGCGCTACCTGGCCACGCCGTCGACCTGCGTGCAGTTCGTGCCGGGCACGCCGCGGCCGCGGGTCGACGACCTGGCGCCGGGCTGGCGCGAGCTCAGGCTGTTCCCGTCGGGCCGCTTGCGCAGCGAGGTGCGCCGCGCCGGCCGCTGAGGCCCGGGGCGCGGCGCCGTCCGCCTACTTCGAGGTGTGCACGAACACGCCGTCCCAGTCGGCCCCGGGCGGGACCTCGCGCAGGTGGGCGACGCGCTCGAGGTAGAGCCCGTAGATGTAGGTCTCTGGGTGGGCCTGCTGCAGCGCCCCGAACTCCGCCGCGGCCTCGTCCCAGCGCTGGCCGATGTAGTGGGCACGGGCCTGGGTGTAGGCGTCGAGCTCGGCCAGCAGCTCCGGGGAGGCCCGGTCACGCCGGCACAGCGGCGTGTAGATCCGCGTCGGCTCCTTCTTGCCCTTGACGGTGACCCGGTCGAGCTGGCGGAACACGAAGTGCTCGTCCTGGCCCTCGCGGGTGGTCTCGCCGACGATCAGCTTGACCCCGTAGAACTTGGTCAGCCCCTCGAGCCGCGAGCCCAGGTTCACCGAGTCGCCGAGCACGGTGTAGGCGCGGCGGAACTTGGAACCCATGTTGCCGACGTTCATCGGCCCGGTGTTCAGGCCGATGCCGATGTTGCACTCCGGGTAGCCGAGCTGCTTGAACTCGGGCTTCAGCGCCTCGACCTGCTCCAGCATCTCCAGCGCCGTCTCGATCGCGTGGGTGGCGTGCTGCGGGTCGTCCAGCGGCGCGTTCCAGAACGCCATGATCATGTCGCCGACGTATTTGTCGATGGTGCCGTCGTGGTTGAAGATGATCTCGGTCATCGGCGTGAAGAAGCGGTTCAGCATGTCGGCCAGCTCGTTGGCCTCGAGCTGCTCGGAGATGGTGGTGAAGCTGCGGATGTCGCAGAACAGCACGGTCATCTCGCGCCGCTCGCCGCGGTCGCTGATCCCCTCCGGGTTGTCGCTCATGCGGTCGACCAGCTGCGGCGGCACGTACTGGCCGAACATGTCCTTGAGCTGGCGGCGCTGGCGGGTCTCGGTGAAGAAGCCGTAGACCAGGTTGAAGCCGGCGACGCCGATGACGATGTACAGCGGCCCGACCAGCGAGGTGTCGAAGCTGCGCTCGATCCACAGCCACAGGTTCAGCCAGATGACCCCGGCGCTGGCGACGACCCCGATCAGCACCAGGCTGACCACGCTGAGGAACGGCAGCACCAGCGACAGCACCAGGCCGGCCCCGAGGGTCAGCAGGAAGTCCGCGCCCTCGGCCCAGGTCGGGCGGTGCGGGAAGTGCTGGTCGATGATCCCGCCGATCACGTTGGCGTGGATCTCGACCCCCGGGAACACGCTCTGCACCGGGGTCGAGCGCACGTCGAGCAGGCCGGCGGCGGTGGCGCCGATCAGCGCGATGCGCCCCTCCAGCGCGGCCGGGTCGGCGGTGCCGTGGAGCACGTCGGTGGCGGAGACGTAGCGGAAGGTCTTGCCCGGACCGCGGTACGGGATCAGCACGAAGCCGGCGCCGTCGGTGGGGATCGGCAGGCCGTCGAGGGTGATCGCCTCGATGCTGCGCGAGCTGCCGATCAGCGCGGTGCGCAGCGCGGTCTGCTCGGTGAACAGGAAGCGGTTGGCGGCGGCCAGCGCCAGCGACGGGTAGATCTCGCCGTTGAAGCGCAGGATCATCGGGTAGCGCCGGTTGACGCCATCGCTGTCCGGGGTGGCGACGAAGTAACCGGCCTGCCCGGCGGCCTGCTGCAGCAGCTCGATGTTGCCGGTGTAGCCGTTCATGTCGAACAGCGTCAGCTCCTCGACCGCACCGCCGGCGTCGAGCTCCAGCGGCGGGCCGGGCACGCCGGTGGCGTTCGGCTCGTGGCTCATCGTGTAGCCGAGCACGATCTCGGTGCCGGCCTCGACCGCGGCGGCGATGCTGCTGGCGAAGCGCAGGTCGCCGTCGACCGCCTCGGCGGCCTGCTCGAGCAGCTCGGCCGCGGGCGCGGCGGCGTCGCCGAGCACCGGGGTGATCTCGCGCAGCGCCTGCAGCGCGATGTTCTCCTCCGGCTCGGCGAAGACCACGTCGAACGCGACCACGATGACGCCGTACTCGACCAGCCGGTCGATCAGGTCGGCGAGCCGCGCGCGCGGCCACGGCCACTGCCCCTCGGCGTTCAGCGAGGCCTCGTCGATGTCGACGATGGAGACGTCGGGACGCCCCTCCGGCTTCTCCGGCAGGGTCTGGTTCAGGCGCAGGTCGTAGACCAGCCAGTCGAGGCGGTCGCGCAGCGCGCGGGCGAGGCCGGAGTCGGCCTGCTGCAGCCCGAGCACCAGCACGGAGATCACCAGGCTGCCGATGATCGGCAGCAGTTTCTGCCGCAGGTTCTTGCGATATGCCTTCGCGCTCACGCAGCTTCCGGCCTGGAACGGGTGTTGCCCGAGAATAGCACGCGGCCGCGCTGCGCGAGCCTCACAGCAGCGCCAGGCCGCGCTCCAGGTCGGTCTTCAGGTCGGCCACGTCCTCGAGCCCGACCGACAGCCGCACCAGCCCCTCGCGGATGCCCATCGCCTCGCGCTGCGCGGCGCCGAGGCGGCCGTGGGTGGTGCTGGCCGGGTGGGTGATGGTGCTCTTGGCGTCGCCGAGGTTGGCGGTGATCGAGATCGTGCGCACCGCGTCGATCAGCCGCCAGGCCGCCTCCCGGCCACCGTGCACCTCGAACGACAGCACGCCGCCGAAACCCGACTGCTGGCGCGCCGCCAGCGCGTGCTGCGGGTGGCTGGCCAGCCCCGGGTAGTTGACCCGCTCGATGCCGGGCTGGGCGTCGAGCCAGTGCGCCAGCTCGGCGGCCGCGGCGCTGTGCGCGCGCATGCGCAGGCTCAGCGTCTCCAGCCCCTTCAGGAACACCCAGGCGTTGAACGGGCTCAGGCACGGCCCGGCGGTGCGGATCACCCCGTGCACCTCGTCGAGCAGCTCGCGGCGGCCGACCACCGCGCCGCCGAGGCAGCGCCCCTGCCCGTCCAGGTACTTGGTCGCCGAGTGGATCACCAGGTCGGCGCCGTGCGCCAGCGGGCGCTGCAGTGCCGGCGTGCAGAAGCAGTTGTCGACCGCCAGCAGCGCGCCGTGGGCGTGCGCCAGTTGCGCCAGCGCGGCGATGTCGACCAGCTCGGTCAGCGGGTTCGACGGCGTCTCGCAGAACAGCAGCCGCGTCTCGGGGCGCAGCGCGGCGCGCCAGGCGCCGTCATCGGACGGGTCGACGAGGGTCGCGTGGATACCGAAGCGCGGCAGGTACTTCTCGAACAGCGAGACGGTGCTGCCGAACAGGCTGCGCGAGGAGACGATGTGGTCGCCCTGGCGGAGCAGCGCCAGGCAGGTGGCGAGGATCGCCGCCATCCCCGACGCGGTGGCGACGCCGCGCTCGCCGCCCTCGAGCGCGGCCAGGCGCTCCTCGAAGGTGCGCACCGTCGGGTTGGTGAAGCGCGAGTAGATGTTGCCCGGCTGCTCCTCGGCGAAGCGCGCCGCCGCCTCCGCCGCGTTGGCGAAGACGAAGCTCGAGGTCAGGAACAGCGCCTCGCTCTGCTCCCCCTCCGCGCTGCGCCGCTGGCCGGCGCGCACCGCCAGCGTGGCGAATTCGAATTCATCGAGATCCATGGTCGGCCCTCCGCCGTGGCCGGCGTCCGTGGCGCGGTGACCGGAAACGAAAAAACCCGCCCGGCACAGCGCCAAAGCAGGTCTTCGGACGCCGCTTTAGCTGCATTTGTAAGGCGCCCGCAAGCTGTACTTCAAATCGGCGCCGCGCGGCCAAGGTACCGGGGGCCGCGCGGGGGTGTCAAGCGGCGGTGCCGGGGGGGACGCAGTCCCAGGCTTCAGACGGCGTTGTGCAGCCCGATGTCGCCGAGACCGGCACCCTCTTCGTCGTCCTCGCCGGGGTCGTCGAGCGGCAGCTTGGCCTGGTCGCCGCGCCGCGCCGCGAGCCCGTCCAGGTAGGGCTGGTCGATGTCGCCGGTGACGTAGCGCCCGGTGAACACCGAGTCGTCGAAGTCGACGATCCGCCGGTTGCCGTAGCGCACCGCCTCGACCAGGTCCTCGATCTCCTGGTAGACCAGCCAGTCGGCGCCGATCGCGGTGCAGATCTCGGCCTCGTCGCGGCCGTGACCGATCAGCTCGTCGGCCGCCGGCATGTCGATGCCGTAGACGTTCGGGTAGCGCACCGGCGGCGCCGCCGAGGCGAAGTAGACCTTGCGCGCGCCGGCCTCGCGCGCCATCTGGATGATCTGCTGCGAGGTCGTGCCGCGCACGATCGAGTCGTCGACCAGCATCACGTTCTTGCCGCGGAACTCGAGGTCGATGGCGTTGAGCTTCTGCTTGACCGATTTCCGCCGCAGCTTCTGCCCCGGCATGATGAAGGTGCGGCCGACGTAACGGTTCTTGATGAAGCCCTCGCGGTACTTGACCCCGAGCAGGTTGGCCATCTGCAGCGCCGAGGTGCGGCTGGTGTCCGGGATCGGGATGATCACGTCGATGTCGTGCTGCGGGCGCTCGCGCAGGATCTTCTCCGCCAGCCGCTCGCCCATCCGCAGGCGCGCCTTGTAGACCGAGATGTTGTCGATGATCGAGTCGGGCCGCGCCAGGTAGACGAACTCGAACAGGCACGGCGACAGCACCGGGTTCTCGGCGCACTGCTGGGTGGTGATCTTGCCGGTGTTGTCGACGAACACCGCCTCGCCCGGCTCGAGGTCGCGCACCAGCTCGAAGCCGAGCACGTCGAGCGCGACGCTCTCTGACGCGATCATCACCTCGATGCCGGTCGCGGTGTCACGGGTACCGAAGACCACCGGGCGGATGCCGTG
>DATCZX010000116.1:0-2776 GCA_036525695.1 Gammaproteobacteria bacterium
ACCCACGGCGGCGTGCTCTACGGCCTGCTGCGCGTCGACGACCCGCAGGTGGTCTACCGCCATCCCGGCATCCCGCGCCCCGACAGCAGCGATCACCTGCTGCTGACCCTCGCTGGCGGTGCCGGCCAGCGGCGCCTGATCCTGGCCGCCGAGGGCCCGGGTTTCTACGCCCCGCTCGGCCTCGGCCACGGGCTGCCGGGCACCGCTGTCGCCGCCGCCTGGCAACCGACCGCGAGCGGCTACACGGTCGAGTTCCGGGTGCCGCTCGGCCTGCTCGGCAGCCCGCCGCTGCTCGGCCTGAACGTGGTCGACGTCGGTGACCCGGTCGAGCGGCAGCCGCGCGCGCGGCTGCCCGTCGACGGCGGCGTGCGCCCGCTGATCCACCGCCCGCAGTCGCTGGAGAGCCGCCTCGGCGGGCTGGTCGATGCACCGGGGCGGACCTGGGTGATCGACCGCGAGGGCTGGGTACGCGCGGGCGCCGGCCGCGGCGCGGGGCTCGGCGACGACCCGGCGGGCCGCGCCCGGCTCGACCTGCCCGAGCTGGCGACGCTGTCCGACGCCGGCGGCACCGCCCGGCTCGGGGACCTGCTGCTGGCCTACGCGCCGGTCAGCTGGCAGGGGCAGCGCGTCGGCAGCGTGGTCGTCGAGCAGCGCATCGACCAGCTGCTGCTCTCCCGCTACGGGGCCTTCGCCGAGCTGGCGCTGGCCACGCTCGGCCTGTTCGGCCTCAGCGTCGCCGGCCTGCTGCTGTTCGCCTCGCGGCTGGCCTGGCGGATCCGCCGCCTGGGACGCGAGACCGGCGCGGCGCTCGACGAGCGCGGGCGCCTCCTCGCCGAGTCGCTCGCCGCCGAGGCGGCCAGCGGCGACGAGCTCGGCGACCTGTCGCGGGCGATCTCCGGGCTGCTCGGGCGGCTGCAGCGCCACACCCGCTTCCTGCACGCGCTGCCGCGCACGCTGCGCCACGAGATCAGCAACCCGCTGAACACCATCGCCACGGCGCTGCAGAACCTCGGCGCCGAGAGCAGCCCGGCGCAGCGCGAGCGCTACCTCGCCGGGGCCAACCGCGGCCTGCAGCGCCTCGAGGCGACGCTGAACGGCCTGACCGAGGCGGCCAACCTGGACGAGGCGCTGCAGCAGGAGGAGCACCGGCCGCTCGACCTGCGCGAGCTGCTCGCGACCTACCTCGACAGCCTGCAGCTGCAGTACCCGGAGCGCCGGCTGCTGGCCGCGCTGCCCGCTGGTGCGGTCACGGTGCACGGGGCCGGCCACCGCCTCGAGCAGCTGCTGGACAAGCTGTTCGACAACGCGCTCGACTTCACCCCGGCCGACGGCCGGATCGGGCTTGGGCTGGAGCTGTCCGGCGGGCAGGCGCAGCTGCGGGTGGAGAACAGCGGACCGCCGCTGCCGCCCGCGCTGCAGGGCCAGGCCGGCGAGGCGATGGTGTCGTCACGCCAGCCGGGCAGCGGAGCGCAGCACCTGGGGCTCGGGCTGTTCGTCGCGCGCCGGATCGCCGAGGCGCACGGCGGCACGCTGGCGCTCGGCAACCTCGCCGACGGGTCGGGGGTCGGGGTCAGCGTGGCGCTGCCGCTGGCGCGGCCCGCAGGCCGTGCCGCGGGATGAGGTCTAGCGGATCGGCACCACCAGCACCGCGCAGCCGGCGTGCTGGGTGACGTAGCGCGCGGTCGAGCCGATCAGCATGCGCTTGATCCCGCTCATGCCGCGGTGGGTGCCGAGCACGATCAGGTCGCAACCGATCTGCTGCGCGTTGCGCACGATCACCTCGCCCGGCATCCCCTCCTCGACGATCAGTTCGCTGACGTGGGTGGCGAGGTCGTCGCTGCCGGCCAGCTCTTCCTTGGTGAACTGCTCGAGGCGCGCCTTCATCGTCTCCAGCACCCGCTTGCGGCCGTCGGCATAGACGGCCTCGAGGTCCTCGCTGGAGACGTAGGTCTCGATCAGCGCGCGGCCGTAGGAACCGACCGGTTCCAGCGCGTGCAGCATGGTGATGCTGGCGCCGTAGGTCTGCGCGAGGCTGATGGCCAGGCGCGAGACCGGGCGGGTCTCGTCGCCGAGGTCGCTGGCGTAGAGGATCTTCTGGATCTTGGGTAACATGCGGTCCGGCTCGGTGGATGCTTGATGGCGTACCAGTTTAATTGAAGCGGCGCCGGGCAGGTAGCAGTCGAGTGCAGCACGGGCCAGCCAGCCCACCTGCCCCGCTGATGCGGCAGATTCCACACCAGGCTTCCGCACGAGCCGTCCTAAGTTCGTTCCCAGCAGCAAGGAGTACGCCGTGACTGCAGCGATGCAGCCTCCCAATGTCACCTCCCCGCAGAACGCACCTGCGCTGTCGCACAACACCATGCAACTGCTCGAGCATCTCGAGCACGGCCGCAACGACGAAATCTCGGCTCACTTCATCACCGTTCTCGAGTTCTTCAGGAAGAACAACTACACGGCACTGAACGACGACCTCAAGTTCTTCGTCAACACCTTCGTCAGGGACTTCCTGTTCACCTTGTCCCTGCCGAAGTACGTGGTATCGGGGCAATTCGCGCGCCAGTTCGTCCTGCTGAACCCAGTGATCTCGAACCTCGTCGCGATGACCTCGAACGAGACCACCGACAGCACTCTGGAGATCCTCCTCGACCGGCGGCAGACCAACAACCTGGTCAAGGTGCTGGCGCTGTACTCGGCGCGTAACCGAGTCCAGATCGACACCCGTAAGCTCTTCGACGCCAATCCCGGCCTTGCCTGCCTGTGGTACTCCCTCTACTTC
>DATCZX010000117.1:0-10183 GCA_036525695.1 Gammaproteobacteria bacterium
CATCGGCTGCGACCAGCTGCTGCTGGTCGAGCCGGCGACGACCGCGGGTCACGACTTCCGCTACCGCATCTTCAACGCCGACGGCGGCGAGGTCGAGCAGTGCGGCAACGGCGCCCGCTGCTTCGCCCGCTTCGTCCGCGACCAGGGGCTGACCACGCGTGACCTGCTGCGCGTCGAGACCGCCGGCGGCACGCTCGAGCTGCAGCTGCAGGCGGACGGCCAGGTCACCGTCGGCATGGGCGTGCCCGAGTTCGAGCCGCAGCGGATCCCGTTCACGGCAGCGGCGCGCGCGCCCAGCTACACGCTGGAGACCGAGGCCGGGCCGGTGACGCTCGGCGCCGTGGCGCTGGGCAACCCGCACGCGGTGCTGCTGGTCGACGACCCGGAGCAGGCCCCGGTCGCGCGGCTCGGCCCGCTGCTCGAGTCCCACCCGCGCTTCCCGCGCCGGGTCAACGTCGGCTTCCTCGGCATCCGCGACCGCGGGCATGTCTCCCTGCGGGTGTTCGAGCGCGGTGTCGGCGAGACCCTCGCCTGCGGCAGCGGGGCCTGCGCCGCGGTCGCCGTCGGCCGCCTCCAGGGGCTGCTCGACGCGCGCGTCGAGGTCGAGCTGAGGGGCGGAAAGCTTGTGATAAGCTGGCCCGGCGAAGGGGCCCAGCTGATGATGACCGGACCGGCCACCCACGTTTTCGAGGGCAGCATCGACCTATGAGCCAGGCCAAGGGATCCAAGCAGAAAGCGTGCGACGCCGACGCGGTCGCCGGCTACCTCGCCGAGCACCCGGAGTTCTTCTCCACCCGCGGCGAGCTGCTCGCCTCGCTGCAGATCCCGCACCCCGACAACGGGCGCGCGATCTCGCTGATCGAGCGCCAGGTGCAGGTGCTGCGCGACCAGCACGAGCGCGGCCAGCACCAGCTGCGCCACCTGGTCGAGGTGGCGCGCGACAACGACCGCCTCGGCGAGCGCATGCACCAGCTGGCGCTGTGCCTGCTCGACTGCGACAGCCTGGCGGCGACCACCCGCTGCATCCACCAGCACCTGGCGAGCTCGTTCCAGGCCGACCGCGTCGCGCTGCTGCTGTTCGACGACCGCGCCAGCGGGCCCGAGGTCGCCGGCATCGCCTGGCGCACCGCGGGTGCGGCGGCGCTGGCCGACTTCGAGAACATCCTCAGCGGGCGCACGCCGATCTGCGGCCGGCTGACCGCGCGCCAGCTGGCCGCGCTGTTCGGCGACGACCTGACCGCGATCGCGTCGGCGGTGGTGATCCCGCTCGGCGACGACACCACCTTCGGCGTGCTGGCGATCGGCAGCACCGACCCCGAGCGCTACCAGCACGGCATGGGCACCAGCTTCCTGCAGATGCTCGGCCAGCTGGTCGGCCGCGCGCTGCAGCGCCACCTGCAGCAGCTGGCCGCGCCGCAGAGCGGCCGCGAGGCGGACTAGGCTTGCCGCGCCGGCGCCGCAGCGGCTGAAGCCCGGGCGATGGAGCCCGCGCCGGACCCCTGGCTGGAGCGCTTCTTCGAGTACCTGCGCAGCGAGCGGCGCCTGTCGCCGCGGACCCGCGACGCCTACCGCCGCGACCTCGACGCCCTGCGCGCGTTCCGCGACGCGCGCGGCGTCGCCGGCTGGACCGCCCTGGATGCCGAGCACGTGCGCGCCTTCGTCGCCGCCGGCCACCGTGCCGGCCTCTCCGGGCGCAGCCTGCAGCGGCGGCTGTCGGCGGTGCGCGCGCTGTTCCGCTACCTGCTGCGCGAGGGGGTCGCCGGGCACGACCCGGCGGGCGAGGTGCGCGCGCCGCGCGGCGCGCGGCGGCTGCCGGTGACCCTCGACGTCGAGCAGGTGGCACGGCTGGTCGACGGCGCCGGTGCCGGCCCGCTGGAGCAGCGCGACCGCGCGATGTTCGAGCTCTGCTACTCCTCCGGCCTGCGCCTGGCCGAGCTGGTCGGCCTCGACCTGGTCGACCTCGACCTCGCCGACGCCACCGTGCGGGTCACCGGCAAGGGGGCGAAGAGCCGGGTCCTGCCGGTGGGCCGGCAGGCACGCGCCGCGCTGGAGAGCTGGCTGGCGGCGCGTACCGCGCTCGCCGCGGTCGGCGAGCCGGCGGTGTTCGTCGGCCGGCGCGGGCGGCGCATCGCCGCGCGCAGCGTGCAGGCGCGGCTGGCGCAGCAGGCCCGGCAGCGGGGCCTCGACCGGCCGGTGCACCCGCACATGCTGCGCCACTCGTTCGCCAGCCACCTGCTCGAGTCGAGCGGCGACCTGCGCGCGGTGCAGGAGCTGCTCGGCCACGCCGACATCGCCACCACCCAGGTCTACACGCACCTCGATTTCCAGCACCTGGCGCGGGTCTACGACGCCGCGCACCCGCGTGCGCGGCGGCGCCGGGACAAGTAGCTGCGGGTGCGCGCCTAGTCGGGCGTGGGTGCGCTGCTGACGCGCCAGCCGGCGGTGCCGCGGCGGGCGATCAGCTCGCTGACCGGCACCAGGCGTACGCCCAGCGCGTCCAGTCGCGGCAGCATCTCCTCGAGCACGGCCAGGGTCTCTGCATGCGGGTGGGCGATCGCCAGCGCGCTGCCACGGGAGTGCGCCTCGCGCACCCAGTCGAGCAGCGCGGCACGGATCGCCCCGGCCTCGATCTCGTTGTCGAGGAAGTGGTCACGCGCGGTGCGCGGCAGGTCGTACTCGGCGGCCGCCTGCAACGCGACGGTCTCGTGCGTGGTGCGGCTGTCGACGAAGTAGAGGCCGTCGCGGCGGCGCAGCTCGGCCATCAGCCAGCGCATCGGCTCGACCTCGCGGGTCAGCCGGCTACCCATGTGGTTGTTGACGCCGCTGACCTGCGGCAGGCCGTCGAGGTTGGCGCGCAGCCGCGCCTCGAAGCCGGCGCGATCCTGCGCCGCGGTCAGGCCGCCCGGGCCGAGCGGCTGGCCGCCGCTGGCCTCGAGCGGCAGGTGCAACAGGATCTCGTGGCCGGCCGCGGCGCCGAGCCGCGCGACCCGCGGGCCGTGCGGCCGTTGCGGCAGCACCGCCAGCGCCACGGCGGCGGGCAGGGCGACGACCGCGGCGACCACGTCGCCGCGGTCACCGAGGTCGTCGAGGATCAGGCTGACGACCGGCCCGGCGTGCAGCGGCCCGGCGAGCAGCAGGCCGAGCAGCAGCAGCCGCCACGCCGGGCGGCGTTCAGCCATTGCGCCGGGCTTGCTGCTGGAAATGCAGCCCCTTGAGTAGGTTCAGCGCCTCGTTCAGCGGGTAGTCGTCGACGATCGGTTGCCCGCTCTTCGCGCCCTTCGCCGGCGCCGGCTTGTCGCCGTTGCCGTTGCTGAGGTGCCGGCTGAGGTCGGCCTCCTTGACGTTGCCGGCGTCGTGGCCCTCGAGCGCGGTCAGCCGCACCTGCCCGAGGACGATGTCCGGGACGATCCCCTCGGCCTGGATCGAGCGCCCGTTGGGGGTGAAGTAGCGCGCCGTGGTCAGCTTCAGCGCGGTGTCGTCGCCGAGCGGCATGATGGTCTGCACCGAGCCCTTGCCGAAGGTCGCCGCGCCGACCACCAGCGCGCGCTTGTGGTCCTGCAGCGCGCCGGCGACGATCTCCGAGGCCGACGCCGAGCCGCCGTTGACCAGCACCACCAGCGGGGCGCGGTCGAGGATGTCGCCGGCGCTGGCGCTGAAGCTCAGCTTGGAGTCGCTGACCCGGCCCTCGGTGTAGACGATCAGCCCCTCCTCGAGGAACGCGTCGCTGACCTCGACCGCGGCGTTGAGCACGCCGCCGGGGTTGTTGCGCAGGTCGAGCACCAGCCCCTTCAGGCTGCCGCCCGCCTCGCCCTTGAGCTTGGCCACCACCTCGCCGAGGTTGTCGCCGGTGCGCGCGCGGAACTGGCTGATGCGGACGTAGCCGTAGCCCTCCTCGAGCATCCGGCTGCGCACGCTGGTGACGTTGATGATGTCGCGCGTGACGGTGATCTTCAGCGGCTGGTCGGCGCCTTCGCGGACGATGGTCAGCACGATGTCCTGGCCGGGCTCGCCGCGCATCAGCTTGACCGCCTCGTTCAGCGTCAGCCCCTTCACCGGGGTGTCGTCGAGGCGGATGATCAGGTCGCCGGCCTGGACCCCGGCGCGCTGCGCCGGCGTGTCGTCGATCGGCGCGATGACCCGGATGAAGCCGTCCTCCATGCCGACCTCGACGCCGAGCCCGCCGAACTGGCCGCTGGTGCCGATGCGCACCTCCTTGAAGCTCTCGGCGTCGAGGTAGGCGGAGTGGGGGTCGAGCCCGTCGAGCATGCCGCGGATGGCGAAGTTGAGCAGCGTGGCGTCGTCGACCTCCTCGACGTAGTCCTGCTTGATCCGGCCGAACACGTCGGCGAAGGTGCGCAGCTGCTCGAGCGGGATGTCGAAGCGGGCGCCCTCCTGGGACTCGCCGGCGGCGCCCGCCGCCTGGGTGGCAGCGAGGGCCAGGCCGAGGCCGAGCACGGCGGCGGCGCGGAAACGTCGTACAGAGATCATGTTGTCACTCCGGCGGTCCGGGTGCGGCCCGCTCATGCGAAACTGAAGATACACACAGGCACGCCCGGTCGGAAGTCCGCCCGCGTTCACCCCGTGCCGCGGCGCGCGGGCGCACGGCACCAGCGCGCCGGGTTCACCGGCTGGCCGCGGTGCCGGATCTCGAAGTAGAGCCCGGGCCGCTCGCGGCCACCGCTGCGGCCGACGCTGGCGATCACCTCGCCCGTTTGGACCCAGTCCCCCACCTCCTTGTTCAACCCCTGGTTGTGGCCGTAGAGGCTCATGTAGCCGTCACCGTGGTCGAGGATCAGCAGCAGGCCGAAGCCGCGCAACCAGTCGGCGAAGGCGACGCGGCCGTGGGACACGGCGCGCACCGCGCCCCCCTCGGCCGCCTCGATCAGCACCCCTTGCCAGGCGGTGCCGGCGATGCCGCGCCGCTGGCCGAAGCGGGCGCCGTGGCGGCCGCTGGCCGGCCATTCGAGGCGGCCGCGCAGGCTGGCGAACGGCTTGCGCTCGGCGGCGCTGGCGGGGATGTCGTCGAGTGCGCGCTGCAGCGAGGCGAGCAGCTGCGCCAGGCGGGCCTCGTCGTTGCGGAAGCGCTCGAGCTGGCGGTCCTTGTCGGCGATCTCCCCGGCCAGCGTGGCGACCAGGTCGGCACGCGCGGCGCGCTCCTGCTCCAGCGCCGCGGCGCTGGCCTGGTGGCGCGCGTAGAGGGCCGCGAGCCGCTCGCGTTCGACCTCCAGTTCCTCCTCGATCGCGCGCAGGCGCTCGAGCAGGTCCTCGATGGCGTCGATGCGGGCCAGGCGGGCGCGGTTGAAGTAGTCGTAGTAACCGAGCATGCGCCCGAGCAGCGCCGGGTCCTGCTGGTTCAGCACGATCTTCAGCCGCTCCTGGCGCCCCATGGCGTAGGCCGCGCGCACCTGCTCGGCGAGCGCCGTGCGCTGGCCGGCGAGCGCCTCGAGCCGCACCTGGC
Organism: Gammaproteobacteria bacterium; assembly: GCA_036525695.1. Taxonomy (GTDB): domain Bacteria; phylum Pseudomonadota; class Gammaproteobacteria; order QNFN01; family QNFN01; genus DATCZX01. The sequence goes on from DATCZX010000117.1 coordinate 5,459, forward strand.
GCTCGCCCTGGAGGGTCGCCAGGCGGCGCTCCTGCGCGCCGAGCGCGCTCTCGGTGCGCGCCAGGTCGCGGTGCAGCGCGGCGATCTGCTGCTCGGTGGCCTGCAACCGCTCGCGCACCTGGTCGTGCTCGCCGCGGGTGCTGGCCAGCTCCTGTTGCAGCGCCCGGATGCGCCCGCGCAGCTGCTCGAGTTCGGCCTCGCGTGCGCCCTGGTCGGGCTCGGCGGCGGCCGGCGCCCCGGCCAGCAGCAGGCCGAGCAGCAGGCCGGGCAGCAGCCAGCGGCGGCCCGGCCGGCGCAGCGGCCCGGGTACGGTGGCGGCGGTGGGATCGGGCATGCGCGTGCCGAGCGGCGGGGATGGCCGATTATACGGCGGCGGGGCCGAGGCTTGCCTGAGCTTATTAATGTATGCTTTTATTCTAAATGGCTTATGGCGGTCCGGGCCCGGGCCGCGGCCGCTCAGAGGCAGAAGCGATGGCGAGCGACGACGAGCACCTGATCACCCGTGACGAGGACATCGAGCGCACCTCGCGCTCGCTCAAGGCGATGTCGCACCCGCTGCGGCTGAAGATCCTGTGCAAGCTCGGCGACGACGAGGTCAGCGTGCAGGAGATCGCCGAGCACGTCGGCACCTCGCAGAGCAACATCTCGCAGCACCTGGCGATCCTGCGTGACAAGGGCATCCTCGACTCGCGCAAGGAGGCCAACCGGGTCTTCTACCGGGTCGGCGATGCGCGCACGCTGCGGCTGATCGACATGATGCGCGAGGTGTTCTGCTCCCGGCGCTAGGCCGGCCCTAGTATCGCGCGGGCCGATCTGGCAAGCTGCGGCCCCGTCGGCAGCGGGCGGCACGCACATGGATCGCTACATCGAGTTCATCGGCAACCACGTCGAACTGCACCTCGCGCTGGTGCTGATCGTCGGCTTCATCGCCTGGAGCTTCCTCGCCAGCCGGCTGGCCGGGTACCACCGGATCGGGCCGAGCGAGGCCGTCGCGCTGCTCAACAACCGTGACGGGCTGCTGCTCGACGTGCGCGACACCAAGGAGTTCAAGGAGGGGCACGCGGTCGACGCCGTGCACATCCCGCTCAGCGCGCTGGAGAAGCGCCACGTCGAGCTGAACAAGCACAAGGAGCTGCCGGTGATCGTCGCCTGCCGCTCCGGCGCCCGCTCCACCACCGCCTGCAGCCTGCTGCGCAAGCAGGGTTTCCAGGCCGTCTACCTGCTCTCCGGCGGCATGCTCGCCTGGGAGAACGCCAACCTCCCGGTCACCCGCAAGTAGTAGGCAGCCGATGGCCGCGGTAGAGATGTACAGCACCGCAGCGTGCCCCTACTGCCAGCGCGCGCGCCGCCTGCTCGAGCGCAAGGGCGTCAGCTACAGCGAGATCCGCGTCGATCTCGAGCCGCAGCGGCGCGCGGAGATGGAGCAGCGCAGCGGCCAGACCAGCGTGCCGCAGGTGTTAATCGACGGGCAGCCGATCGGTGGCTTCGAGGACATGGCCGAGCTCGATATCGACGGCGACCTCGACCGCCTGCTCGGACTCGAGTGACCGCCGCGGCAGCGGGCCGCGCGCCAACAACCAGCGACGAGGAACAGCAACATGGCCGATGACAACGCCGCGGGGACCGCCGCGCAACCACCGAAGCAGGAGTTCTCGATCCAGAAGGTCTACCTGCGCGACGTCTCCTTCGAGGGTCCGAACTCGCCGCAGCTGTTCGCCGAGGGCAAGTGGGAACCGACCATCAACCTGCAGCTCGGCACCACCAACCGCCAGGTCGGGGAGAACTTCTACGAGGTGACCCTGGCCGTCTCGGTCAGCGCCAAGATCGGCGACAAGACCGCCTACCTGATCGAGGTGCAGCAGGCCGGGGTGTTCCGCCTGAGCGGTTTCGGCAAGGAGGAGCTCGGGCCGATGCTCGGCAGCTTCTGCCCGAACATCCTGTTCCCGTTCGCGCGCGAGGAGGTCGCGGTGCTGGCGACCAAGGGCGGCTTCCCGCAGCTGCTGCTGGAGCCGATCAACTTCGACGCCGTCTACGCCCAGGGCCTGCAGCAGCGGCAGCCCGCCGCCCCGGCCACCGCCGACGCCTGATGGCCAGCCGGCGGGCCCCGATCGCCGTCCTCGGCGCCGGTTCATGGGGCACCGCGCTGGCGATCCGGCTGGCGCACAACGGCAACCCGACCCGGCTCTGGGGGCACGACCCGGACGAGGTGGCGCCGCTGGCGCGCGATCGCGTCAACGCCCGCTACTTGCCCGGCGCGCCGTTCCCCGCCGGCCTCGATGCGACCGCCGACCTGGCCGCGGCGCTGGCCGGCGTGCGCGACGTGCTGGTCGCGGTCCCGAGCCACGCCTTCGCCGAGACCCTCGGGCGCCTCGCCGGCCACGCGCCCGCCGGCATGCGCGTCGCCTGGGCGACCAAGGGGCTGGAGCCCGAGACCGGCCGGCTGCTCAGCGAGGTCGCCGCCGAACGCCTGCCCGCAGCGCAGGCGCTGGCGGTGGTCTCCGGGCCGACCTTCGCCCGCGAGGTCGCCGCCGGCCTGCCCACCGCGGTGACGGTCGCGGCGAACCGCCGGGCCTTCGCCGACGCGCTGACCCGGCGGCTGCACGCCGAGACCTTCCGCGCCTACACCAGCCGCGACCTGGTCGGCGTGCAGCTCGGCGGCGCGGTCAAGAACGTGCTGGCGATCGCCGCCGGCATCGCCGACGGGCTCGGCTTCGGCGCCAACGCGCGGGCCGCGCTGATCACCCGCGGCCTGGCCGAGATGCTGCGCCTCGGCCGCGCGCTCGGCGCCCGGCGCGACACCTTCATGGGGCTCGCCGGTCTCGGCGACCTGGTGCTGACCTGCACCGACGACCAGTCGCGCAACCGCCGCTTCGGCCTCGCCCTCGGCCGCGGCACGCCGCCCGCGCGGGCGCTGGCGGAGATCGGCCAGGTGGTCGAGGGGCGCGGCACCGCGCGCGAGGTGCGCCGGCTGGCGCGCCGCCACGCGGTCGAGATGCCGATCGTCGAGCAGGCCTACCGCGTGCTCTGGGAGGGGTGCCCGCCGCGCGTCGCGGTGCACGCGCTGCTGGCGCGCACGCCGAAGGCCGAGGACGCCTGAGCGCCCGGGGCCGCCCCCGGTGCCCGGCTCAGCTGCCGCCGGCGAAGTCGAGCTGGCGCCACGCCTCGTAGAGCACCACCGCGACCGCGTTGGAGAGGTTCAGGCTGCGGCTGCCGGGGACCATCGGCACCCGCAGCCGGTGCGCGTCGGGCAGCCGCGCGAGCAGCTCCGCCGGCAGGCCGCGCGACTCGGGCCCGAACAGCAGCGCGTCGCCGGCGGCGTAGCGCAGCGCGGTGTAGGGCTGGCTGGCGCGGGTGGTCGCGGCGAGCAGCCGCGCCGGCCGTACCGCGGCGAGGAAGGCGTCGAGGCCGGCATGCTGGCGGACCTCGGCCCACTCGCGGTAGTCGAGCCCGGCGCGCCGCAGCAGGCGGTCCTCCATGCGGAAGCCGAGCGGTTGCAGCAGGTGCAGGGCGGCACCGCTGTTGGCGCACAGGCGTATGATATTGCCCGTGTTCGGCGGGATCTCGGGCTGGTAGAGGACGACGTGGAACATCGGCAACGCACGGCAGGCATACGGTGAGCGCGACGCCCGGCGACACGCCGCTGGCGGTCGACTTCTGCGGGCTGCGGCTGGCCACGCCGCTGGTGCTGCTGTCCGGCTGCGTCGGCTTCGGCGAGGAGTATACGCGGGTCGCCGGCTTCTCGAACCGCGACGCCGGGGCGGTCTGCCTGAAGGGCACCACGCTGGAGCCGCGCCTCGGCAACCGCCCGCACCGGGTCTACGAGACCCCGGACGGCATGCTCAACGCGATCGGCCTGCAGAACCCGGGGGCGCGCCACGTCGTCGACACCATCCTGCCGCAGCTCGACTTCGACGAGACCCGCTTCATCGCCAACGTCTCCGGCAGCACCGTCGAGGAGTACGCCGCGGTCACCGCGATCTTCGACGACTCGCCGATCGACGCGATCGAGATCAACATCTCCTGTCCCAACGTCAGGGCCGGCGGGGTGGCCTTCGGCAACGACCCGGAGATGTCGGCGCGGGTGGTCGAGGCGTGCCGCGCGGTGACCCGCAAGCCGCTGATCACCAAGCTGTCGCCGAACCAGACCGACATCGCCGCCAACGCCCGCCGCTGCATCGAGGCCGGCACCGACGCATTCGCGGTGATCAACACGCTGATGGGCATGGCGGTCGACATCGAGTCGCGCCGGCCGGTGCTCGGCAACAACCAGGGCGGCCTCTCCGGCCCGGCGATCAAGCCGATCGCGCTGCTCAAGGTGCACCAGGTGCACCAGGTCGCGCGCCGCCACGGCGTGCCGATCATCGGCCAGGGCGGCATCCTCAGCGCCAGCGACGCGCTCGAGTTCATCATCGCCGGGGCCAGCACGGTGGGCATCGGCACCGCGCTGTTCTACCAGCCGCTGCTGCTGCCCGAGATCAACGCCGGCATCGCCGACTACCTGGCGCGGCACGGGCTGGCCAGCGTCGCCGAGCTGAGCGGGACGCTGCAGCCGTACGGCTGAGGGCCGGCGCGGCCGCGGCGCCGCGCGCAGCGCATGCACACCACCAGCGCCAGCAGCGCGCGCCCGGGTCCCGGTCCCGTGCTGCTCGAGGTGCTGCTGCTGCTGGCCTTCGCCGGCGCGGCCTACCTGCCGTCGTTCAGCGTGCCGTTCCAGTTCGACGACCT
>DATCZX010000118.1:0-4384 GCA_036525695.1 Gammaproteobacteria bacterium
ACCCTTGCCGGTGCCGGTGATCGCGGCCGGGTCGAGCCCGTGCTCGGCGACCAGCTTGCGCACCGCCGGGCTCAGGTCCGCGCTGCCGGCGGCGCTGGCCGCGGCCTGCGGCTTGGCGGCGGCGGGCGCGGCGGCCTCGGCCTTGGCCTCGGTGTCGAGCACCGCGATCACGTCCTCGCCGGCCACCGCTTCGCCGGCCTGCTTGAGGATCTCGACCAGCACGCCGTCCTGCGGCGCGGGCACGTCGAGGACCACCTTGTCGGTCTCGATGTCGACCAGGTTCTCGTCCCGGGCGACGGCGTCGCCGGGCTGCTTGTGCCAGTTGAGGAGGGTTCCCTCCGCGACCGACTCTGGGAGGACGGGCACTCGGACTTCGATGCGCATGGTTCTACTCTTTCACTCCAGTCGATTGCGTGAACGGTCGCCGGTGGCGGGGCGGGCGTGCTGCCCGGCCCCTGCGCCGGCTCACTCGGCGGTTTCGAACTTGCCGGTAAGCGCCTTCTCCACCAGCCGCTGCTGCTGCGCGGCATGCTCGGCGAAGCTGCCCGCCGCCGGCGAGGCCGAGGCGGCGCGGCCGGCGTAGTAGAGCTTCCGCTGCGGCCCCGCGCACATCTTGAAATGGTGCCGCTGCTGGTACCAGGCGCCCTGGTTGCGCGGCTCCTCCTGGCACCAGACCACCTGCTTGGCGTGCGTGTAGCGCGCCATCAGCTCGGTCAGCGCCTCGCGCGGGAACGGGTAGAGCTGCTCCAGCCGGACGACCGCGACGTCGCCGAGCTGCTGGGTGCGGCGCGCCTCGAGCAGGTCGTAGTAGACCTTGCCCGAGCAGAGCACGACGCGCTTGACCTTGGCCGGGTCGAGCCCGTCGACCTCGTCGATCACCGTCTGGAAGCCGCCCTGGGCCAGCTCCTCGAGGGTCGAGATCGCCAGCTTGTGGCGCAGCAGGCTCTTCGGCGTCATCACCACCAGCGGCTTGCGGAACGGGCGCACGATCTGGCGGCGGATCAGGTGGAAGATCTGCGCCGGCGTGGTCGGCACGCAGACCTGCATGTTGTGCTCGGCGCACAGCTGCAGGTAGCGCTCGAGCCGCGCCGACGAGTGCTCGGGGCCCTGGCCCTCGAAGCCGTGCGGCAGGAACAGCGCCAGCCCGCACAGGCGGTTCCACTTCGACTCGCCGGAGCTGATGAACTGGTCGATCACCACCTGGGCGCCGTTGGCGAAGTCGCCGAACTGGCCCTCCCAGATCACCAGCGAGTGCGGGTCGGCGGTGGCGAAGCCGTACTCGAAGCCCATCACCGCCTCTTCCGACAGCAGCGAGTCGATGACGATGAAGCGCGCCTGGTCGTCGGCCAGGTGCTGCAGCGGGATGTGGTTGCTGCCGTCACCCTGGTTGTGCAGCACCGCGTGGCGGTGGAAGAAGGTGCCGCGACCGCAGTCCTGCCCGGACAGCCGCACCGGGTGGCCCTCGGTCAGCAGCGTGGCGTAGGCCAGGGTCTCGGCGTAGCCCCAGTCGAGCGGGGCGGCGCCGGCGGCCATCTTCTTCCGGTCGGCGTAGATGCGCTCGACCCGCGGGTGCAGCTCGAGCCCCTCGGGCAGCGTCAGCAGGCGGTCGGCCAGCGCACGCAGGTGCTCGGCCGGGACCGTGGTGTCGCCGGCGTCGGTCCACTCGTGGTCGAGGTACGGGGTCCAGTCGACGGCGTACTTCGACGGCTCCCCCGAGCCGATGTTCAGCGCCACCACGCGCCCCTCGTCGAGGGCGTCGCGGTAGTCGGTGACCATCTTCTCGCTGGCGGCCTTGTCCTGCACGCCGGCCGCGGCGAGCCGCTCGGCGTAGAGCTGGCGGGTGGTCGGGCGGGCGCGGATGATCCTGTACATCATCGGCTGCGTCGCCGCCGGCTCGTCGGCCTCGTTGTGGCCGTGGCGCCGGTAGCAGACCAGGTCGATGACCACGTCCTTGCCGAACGCCATGCGGTAGTCGAGCGCAAGCTGGGTCACGAACAGCACCGCCTCGGGGTCGTCACCGTTGACGTGGAAGATGGGCGCCTGGACCATCTTCGCCACCTCGGTGCAGTGGAAGGTCGAGCGGCTGTCGACCGGGTTCGAGGTGGTGAAGCCGACCTGGTTGTTGATCACGATGTGCACCGTCCCGCCGGTGGTGTAACCGCGGGTGTTGGACATCTGCAGCGTCTCCATCACCACGCCCTGGCCGGCGAAGGCCGCGTCGCCGTGGATCAGGATCGGCAGCACCTGCTTGCCGGTGTGGTCGCCGCGGCGCTGCTGGCGCGCGCGCACCGAGCCCTCGATCACCGGGTTGATGATCTCGAGGTGCGACGGGTTGAAGCCGAGCGCCAGGTGCAGCGCGCCGCCCGGGGTGGTCAGGTCGCTGGAGAAGCCCATGTGGTACTTGACGTCGCCGGAGCCCTTGCCGGTCTTCTCCTTCTTGCCCTCGAACTCCTGGAACAGCGTCTTCGGCGACTTGCCGAGGATGTTGACCAGGACGTTCAGGCGGCCGCGGTGGGCCATGCCCAGCGCGGTCTCCTTGATGCCGTGGCTGCCGCTGCGCTGCAGCAGCTCGTCGAGCAGCGGGATCAGCGACTCGCCGCCCTCGAGCGAGAAGCGCTTCTGGCCGACGTACTTGCTGTGCAGGTAGCGCTCGAGCCCCTCGGCGGCGGTCAGCCGCTCGAGCAGCGCGATGCGCCGCTCGGCGCTGAGGTCGAGCTTGGCCCGGCTGCCCTCGAGCCGCGCCTGGATCCAGCGCTTCTCCGGGGTCCGGGTGATGTGCATGTACTCGGCGCCGATGGTGCCGCCGTAGACCTCCTGGCAGAAGGCGACGATCTCGCGCAGCGGCATCCGCTCCGGGCCCACCAGCGAGCCGGTGTTGAACACCGTCGCCATGTCCTGCTGGGTCAGGTGGTGGAACAGCGGGTCGAGGTCGCGCGGCGGCGGGTCGTGGCGCTGCAGGCTGAGCTGCAGCGGGTCGATCTTCGCCACCTGGTGGCCGCGCGTGCGCCAGGCGTTGATCAGCCGCAGCACCGCCGCCTGCTTCTCGGCGGCGCGCGCGTCCATCTCGCCGGCCACCGCCTTGACCACCACGCGGCCGCCGCCGTCCTTGCGCCGGAACGAGTCGATCACCGGCTGGTGCGGCATGTCGCGCAGGCCGTCGCGCTGCAGGCGGTCGAAGAAGTCGCGCCAGGGTTCGGCGACCAGCTTGGGGTTCTCCAGGTACTGGTCGTAGAGCTCTTCGATGAAGGTGGCGTTGCCACCGTAGAGATGCGACGTTTCGAGCAGGGCCTTCAGCGACGGTTTCATCGGTGCTCCCCGGTGCGCAGGCAGGGTATCAGGAAAAGTTATCGGGACATAATGATACATTAAATCGGTGCCGTATACACCCCGGCCGCCGAAATTTGGCAGTGTCCTGGTGCGTCCCTGCGGTGCCGTGCAGTATAGAGGAAAACCCCTGTCCTGGCTTGCTGTTAGGCACGTCCGCGGGGTTCGGCTGGACGGTCCGAGGCCCGCCGCCCTGCCGCGGTGGCGAGACCCCGGGTGAGCGCGAGCTGACCGGCTTCCGCGGTTCCCCGGTCACCGGCAGCCACTTGATATCCGTCACTGGCTGACCAATGCTCTTGCCCAGGCGGAGATCCCCGGGAGCGGCCCGGCACCGCCGGCGGCCGTCGCCAATCCCGTCGCTGTGATCCAGCAGAGGAGTGGAGAGCATGAGCTTCGCGCGCAGGTCCGTTTCGGTCCTCGGCATCACGGTCGCGGTGACCCTGGCGGTTTCGGGCCTCGCCCTGGCCCAGCAGGGCCCGGCGAGCTACGCGGGGCCCCCGGTCGCGCTCGGCAACGGTACGGCCTACACCGTCGTGCGCACCGGCCCCGACGGTCGGCTGGCATCGATCGGCGTCGAGATCACCGCCCCGGCGCTCGAGGGCCTGCCCGCCGCGGCGCCCGGGGGGCACGCCATGTTCCCCTACCACCTGGCGATGCCGGCGGCGGGACCGCAAACGGTGATCGACCACGTGGGCCTCGACTGGGAGGCGCTCGGCCACCCGCCGGCCGGGGTCTACGACGTGCCGCACTTCGACTTCCACTTCTACCTGGTCGACCGCGCGGAGGTGGAGCGGGTCCACTTCGACGGCCCTGACGACTCGGCCAGCCCGGCGCAGCAACCGCCCGCCGAGCTGCTGCCGGCGGGCTACGTGCTGCCGCCCGGCACCGCGGTGCCGAAGATGGGCGTGCACGCGGTCAACCCGGCCGCCGCGGAGTTCCAGCAGAAGCCGTTCGAGGCGACCTTCATCTACGGCTACTACGACAGGCAGCTGACCTTCATCGAGCCGATGGTGTCGCTGGCCTACCTGCAGTCGCGACCGGACTTCAGCGCCCCGGTGCC
>DATCZX010000119.1:0-4079 GCA_036525695.1 Gammaproteobacteria bacterium
CTGCAGACGCGGGTTCGACCCGTCATCGTCGCGCATGATCTCGTAGACCCCGGCAGGGCAATAGCGCTGCTCCGGCGCATCGTAGGTCGCGAGATTCACCCGGATCGGCGCCTGCGCGTCGGCCAGCCTGAGGTGCACCGGCTGGTCCTCCTCGTGGTTGGTGTTGGAGATGAACACCGAGGAGAGCTTGTCGAAGCTCAGCTTGCCGTCCGGCTTCGGGTAGGCGAGCGGCGTGCACTCGGCCGCCGGCTTCAGCGACACGTGGTCCGGCACCGGGTCGGCCAGCTCCAGCGGCAGCTTGCCGCCGAACCAGTTCTGGTCGACGTAGTTGTAGGCCCCGCCCAGGTACGGCCCCCACCTGTGCAGCGCCGCGCCGAAGTTGCGGCTGCGCTGCAGCTCGTCGTGCAGCCAGGAGCCGGCGAAGGCCTCGCCGTAGGCGTCGAGGTCGCCGCCGCCGGCGTCGCCGGCCTGCAGCGCGGCGAACACCGTCTCCGCGGCCAGCAGCCCCGACTTCATCGCCGTGTGGGTGCCCTTGATCTTGCTGAAGTTCAGCGTGCCGGCGTCGCAGCCGAGCAGCAGGCCGCCGGGGAAGCTCATCTTCGGCAGCGCGTGCAGGCCGCCCTTGGCGATCGCCCGGGCGCCGTAGCAGACCCGCTTGCCGCCGGCGAGGTGCGCCGCCAGCACCGGGTGATGCTTCAGGCGCTGGAACTCGTCGAACGGGGAGAGGTGCGGGTTGGCGTAGTTCAGGTCGACGATCAGCCCGACCACCGCCTGGCCGCCCTCGAGGTGGTAGAGGAAGAAACCGCCCGACGCGCCGCCCGCGGTCAACGGCCAGCCGGCGCCGTGCACCACCAGCCCGGGACGGTGCAGGGCCGGGTCGAGATCCCACAGCTCCTTCAGGCCGAGGCCGTAGTGCTGCGGGTCGGCACCCTCGCGGGCCAGGCCGTACCGGGCCAGCAGCTGCTTGCCGAGGTGGCCGCGGCAGCCCTCGGCGAACAGCGTGTACTTGGCGCGCAGTTCCATGCCCGGCTCGAAGCCGTCCTTCGGCTCGCCGTCGGCGCCGCGTCCCATGTCGCCGGTGATCACGCCGGCGACGCGGCCCTCCTCGACGAGCAGCTCGGCGGCGGGGAAGCCGGGGAACAGCTGCACCTCGAGCGCCTCGGCCTGCTCGCCGAGCCAGCGGCAGACGTTGCCGAGGCTGACGACGTAGTTGCCGGCGTTGTGCATCGGCTTCGGCACCAGCGCCTGCGGCACGCGGACGCCCTTCTCCGGCGACTTCAGGAACCACACCTCGTCGGCGCTGACCGGGGTCTCGAGCGGCGCGCCGCGCTGCTGCCAGTCCGGGAACAGCTCGTCCAGCGCGCGCGTCTCGAGCACGGCGCCGGAGAGGATGTGGGCCCCGATCTCCGAGCCCTTCTCCAGCACCACCACGCTCAACTCGGCGCCTGCCGCCTCCGCCAGCTGGCGCAGCCGGCACGCCGCCGCCAGCCCGGCCGGGCCGCCGCCGACGACGACGACATCGAACTCCATCGCTTCGCGTTCCATCCCGCTCCCCCGCTCAGCTGCAGGTCGCCGTCGCCCCGACCGGGGACGCCAGGCACCCTCCGAACCACCGGCCGCATGTTACCGCAGCGGCGCCGCGGCTGGCTGCACCGCGCCGCCGGGAAGCGCCGGCAGGTGCGTCAGAACTGCCGCGCGTCGAACTCGAGCAGGGCGCGCGCGTCGCCGCCGAGCGCGGCGAACAGCGCACCGCTCTGCGGCAGCAGCCGTTCCATGTAGAAGCTCGCGGTCAGCCGCTTGGCGCGGTAGAAGCCGTCGTCGTCGTCCGCCTGCCGGGCCAGGGCCAGCTGCGCGGCGCGCGCCCACAGGTAGCCGAGCAGCACCAGGCCGAGCAGGCGCAGGTAGTCGCTGGCCCCGGCGGCCGCCTGCGCCGGGTCGCGCAGGCCGCGCTCGGCGAGCAGCAGCGTGGCCCGCTGCAGGCGGTCGAGCGCCTTGGCCAGCGGCGCGACCCAGGCGGCGAGTTCCGGGTCGCCGGCGTGCGCGTCGACGAACGCCTGCAGCGGGTGGAACACCGGCCGCAGCCGCCGGCCGAAGTCGGCGCCGAGCTTGCGCCCGAGCAGGTCGAGCGCCTGGATGCCGTTGGTCCCCTCGTAGATCTGCGTGATGCGCGCGTCGCGCACGCGCTGCTCCATGCCGTGCTCGCGGATGTAGCCGTGCCCGCCGTAGACCTGCATGCCGAGGTTGGTGACCTCGAAGGCGACGTCGGTGATGAACGCCTTGACCACCGGGGTCAGCAGCGCGACGGCGTCGTCGGCGGCGGCGCGGCGCGCGCCGTCGGGGTGCAGCGCGGCCTCGTCGAGCAGGCTGGCGGTCCAGATCGCCAGCATCCGGCACCCCTCGACCCAGGCGCGCATGGTCAGCAGCATCCGGCGCACGTCGGGGTGCGCGGTCAGCGGGTCGGCCGGCGCCTCCGGGTGCGGCGCGGCCCCCGGGGCGCGCCCCTGCAGCCGCTCGGCGGCGTAGTCGGCGGCCCCGCGGTAGCTGGCCTGCGCCAGGCCGAGCCCCTGCACGCCGACGTAGATCCGCGCGGCGTTCATCATCGTGAACATCGCGCGCAGCCCGCGGTGCGGCTCGCCGACCAGCCAGCCGCTGGCACCGTCGAAGTTCATCACGCAGGTGGCCGAGGCGTGGATGCCCATCTTGTGCTCGAGCGCGCCGCAGCTGACCGCGTTCGGCGCGCCGCAGCTGCCGTCGGCGGCGACCAGCCGTTTCGGCACCACGAACATGCTGATGCCCTTGACCCCGGGCGGGGCGTCGGGCAGCCGCGCCAGCACCAGGTGGACGATGTTCTCGGTCAGGTCGTGGTCGCCGGCGGAGATGAACAGCTTGGTCCCGGTGATCGCGTAGCTGCCGTCCTCCCGCGGCTCGGCGCGCGTGCGCAGCAGGCCGAGGTCGGTGCCGGCCTGCGCCTCGGTCAGGCACATCGTCCCGCTCCAGCGGCCGCTGACCAGTCGCTCGAGGTAGATCGCCTTGAGCTCGTCGCTGGCGAACGCGCTCAGCGCGTCGACCGTGCCCTCGGTCAGTCCCGAGTACATGCCGAAGGCCAGGTTGGTGCCGCTGACCATCTCGGTGACCAGCAGGTCGAGGGCGTGCGGCAGCCCCTGGCCGCCGTGCTCGGGCGGCATCGCCAGCGTGTTCCAGCCGGCCTCGATGAACGCGGCGTAGGCCTCGCGGAAGCCGTCGGGCGTCAGCACCGTGCCGTCGACCAGGCGGCAGCCCTGCTCGTCGCCGCTGCGGTTCAGCGGGGCGAGCACCTCGGCACAGAAACGCGCGGCCTCCTCGAGCACCGCGTCGACGATGTCCGGCGTCGCCTCGCCGTAGCCGGGCCACTCCGCCAGCGCGTCGAGGCCGAGCAGCTCGTGGTAGACGAAGCGCATGTCGCGCAGCGGGGCAACGTAGTCGGCCATGCTCAGTTCCTCAGCGGCTTGCCGGTGGTCAGCATGTGCTCGATGCGCGCCAGCGTGGCCGGCTCGCGCAGCAGCGCCATGAACGCGGCGCGCTCGAGCGCCAGCAGCTGCTCCTCGCCGAGTTCCACGGTGACGTCGGTGGCGCCGCCGCTCAGCACCTCGGCCAGCCGCCCGGCGACCACCACGTCGTGCGCGGTGGCCTTGCCCTGCAGGCGGAAGCCCTCGACCGCCATCGCCAGCGCGGCCCGCGCGGTCGGCCCCGGCAGGCACAGCGTGGCCGGCGCCGGCGGCTGGTAGCCGTCGGCGAGCTCGAGCGCGCGCGCCTTGGCGTCGGCGAGCAGGCGGTCGCGGTTCATCGTGATGCCGTCCTGCGCGCGCAGGAAACCGAGCTCGCGCGCCTCCGCGGCCGAGGTGGCCACCTTGGCCAGGCTGATGGTCTCGAAGGCGCGGGTCAGCGGCGGCATCGGCCCGCCGGGACGGCCCGGCTCGGCGGCGTAGCGCAGCAGCAGCTCCTTGCAGCCGCCCCAGGCGGGGACCACGCCGACGCCGACCTCGACCAGGCCGACGTAGCTCTCGGCGTGGGCCTGGATCGCGTCGCAGTGCAGCAGCAGC
>DATCZX010000120.1:0-2057 GCA_036525695.1 Gammaproteobacteria bacterium
CCGCGCTGCCTGGACGCGCTGCGCACGCGCGGCGAGGAGATCGCGCTGATCCAGCAGACCTTCGAGGAGAACCCGTTCGGCTGACGGCTCAGCCCGCGGCGCCCTTGGCCAGCACCAGCCGGCCGTCCCTCCAGTCCACCGCGATGGTCTCGCCCGGGTTGAACTCGCCGGCCAGCAGCGCCGTCGCCAGCGGGTTCTCCAGCCGCTGCTGCAGCGCGCGCTTCAGCGGGCGCGCACCGTAGACCGGGTCGTAGCCGGCGCTGGCCAGCTGGTCGAGCGCGGCCTCGCTCAGCACCAGGCGCAGGTCGCGCTCGGCCAGGCGGCGGCGCAGCTGCTCGACCTGGATGTCGGCGATCGCGCGGATCTGCGCCTGCGCGAGCGGGTGGAACACCACCACCTCGTCGACCCGGTTGATGAACTCGGGGCGGAAGTGCTGGCCGACGACCCCCATCACCGCCTCCTTCATCCGCGCGTAGTTCTCCTCGCCGGCGAGCTCCTGGATCAGCTGCGAGCCGAGGTTCGAGGTCATCACGATGACGCTGTTGCGGAAGTCCACGGTGCGCCCGTGGCCGTCGGTCAGGCGGCCGTCGTCGAGCACCTGCAGCAGCACGTTGAACACGTCCGGGTGCGCCTTCTCGACCTCGTCGAGCAGGATCACCGAGTAGGGCTTGCGCCGCACCGCCTCGGTCAGGTAGCCGCCCTCCTCGTAGCCGACGTAGCCGGGCGGCGCGCCGATCAGCCGGGCCACGGAGTGCTTCTCCATGAACTCCGACATGTCGATGCGCACCATCGCCTCCTCGGTGTCGAACAGGAACTGCGCCAGCGCCTTGCACAGCTCGGTCTTGCCGACGCCGGTCGGGCCGAGGAACAGGAACGAGCCGCTCGGCCGGTTCGGGTCGGAGAGGCCGGCGCGGGCGCGGCGGATCGCGTCGGCGACCGCGGTCAGCGCCTCGTCCTGGCCGACCACGCGGCGGTGCAGCGCCTCCTCCATGCGCAGCAGCTTGTCGCGCTCGCCCTCGAGCATCTTGCTGACCGGGATGCCGGTCCACTTCGAGACCACCTCGGCGATCTCCTCGTCGGTGACCCGGTTGCGCAGCAGCCGGTTCTCCTGCCCGGCCGCCGCCCCGGCGGCCGCGAGCCGCTTCTCCAGCTCCGGGATGCGCCCGTACTGCAGCTCGGACATGCGCCCGAGGTCCTGCGCGCGGCGCGCCGACTCGAGCTCGAGCTTGGCCCGCTCGAGCTCCTCCTTGACCTGCGTCGCGCCCTGCAGCGTCGCCTTCTCCGCCTTCCACACCTCCTCGAGGTCGGAGAACTCGCGCTCCTGGCGGGTGATCTGCCCCTCGAGGTCCTCGAGCCGCTTCTTCGATGCCGCGTCGGACTCCTTGCGCAGCGCCTCGCGCTCGATCTTCAGCTGGATCAGCCGCCGCTCGAGGCGGTCCATCGCGTCGGGCTTCGAGTCCATCTCGATGCGGATCCGGCTGGCCGCCTCGTCGACCAGGTCGATCGCCTTGTCCGGCAGGTTGCGGTCGGTGATGTAGCGGGTCGACAGCGTCGCCGCGGCGACGATCGCCGGGTCGGTGATCTCGACCCCGTGGTGCACCTCGTAGCGCTCCTTCAGGCCGCGCAGGATCGCGATGGTGTCCTCGACGCTCGGTTCGTCGACCAGCACCTTCTGGAAGCGGCGCTCGAGCGCGGCGTCCTTCTCGAGGTACTTGCGGTACTCGTCGAGCGTGGTCGCGCCGACGCAGTGCAGCTCGCCGCGCGCCAGCGCCGGCTTCAGCATGTTGCCGGCGTCCATCGCCCCCTCGGCCTTGCCGGCGCCGACCATGGTGTGCAGCTCGTCGATGAACAGGATGATCCGGCCCTCGTGCTTGGCCAGGTCGTTCAGCACCGCCTTCAGCCGCTCCTCGAACACGCCGCGGAACTTGGCGCCGGCGATCAGCGCGCCCATGTCGAGCGCCAGCAGCCGCTTCTCCTTCAGCCCCTCGGGCACCTCGCCGTTGATGATGCGCAGCGCCAGCCCCTCGACGATGGCGGTCTTGCCGACGCCGGGGTCG
>DATCZX010000121.1:0-10965 GCA_036525695.1 Gammaproteobacteria bacterium
CCGGCGGCGCACCCCGTCCCCAGGCCCAGCCCCCCGGCGGCGCGCCGCCCGCACCCGCGCGCGGCCCCCAGCTGGCGCCCCGAGGAGGTGCTCGGGCTGACCCGGGAACTGCAACCGGCGCCCCCGCCGCCGCCACGCCCGGCCTGGCAGGGCCTGCTGCTGGGGTTCGGCTGCGTCGCCCTCGCCGGCCTGCTGGTCGGCCAGCTGGTGCTCGGGCTGCGCGCCCCGCTGCTCGGCTCGGCCGCGCTGCGGCCGTGGCTGGAGCAGGGTTGCGCCTGGGTCGGCTGCCGGCTGCCGGCGCTGCGCGACCCGAGCCGGGTCGAGATCCTGGCGCGCGACATCCGCACCCACCCGCAGTACGGCAACGGCCTGCTGGTCGACCTGACCATCGTCAACCGGGCCTCGTTCACGCAGCCGTTCCCGGTGCTGCAGCTGACCTTCACCAGCCTCGACGAGCAGTGGTTCGCGCAGCGCCGCTTCCACCCGGTCGAGTACCTCGGCCTCAACCGCGGCACCGCCGAGCGGCTGCCCCCCGACATCCCGGTGCAGATCGTCCTCGAACTGCTCGACCCCGGTCCCGAGGCGGTCAACTTCACCTTCGCGTTTCTTTGAGATCGGTCACGCCCGCTTTATCCCGCCCGTCCGTTGGGGGTAAGATGGCTCCCCTTTTGACCCCCCAAGACCGGCACCCGAACGGCATGCGGATCGGCCCCTACACGCTGCGCAACAACCTCGTGCTGGCCCCGATGGCCGGGGTCACCGATCGCCCGTTCCGCCTGCTCTGCCGCCGCTTCGGCGCCGGGCTGGCGGTCTCCGAGATGGTCTCGTCGAACTCGCTGCTGTGGGGCAGCGAGAAGACCAAGCGGCGCGCCGACCACCGCGGCGAGCCGGCACCGCGCTCGGTGCAGCTGCTCGGCACCGACCCGGCGATGATGGCGACGGCGGCGCAGTACAACGTCGACCACGGCGCCGAGATCATCGACATCAACATGGGCTGCCCGGCCAAGAAGGTGTGCAACGTCGCCGCCGGCTCGGCGCTGCTGCGCGACCCGGCGCTGGTCGCACGGATCCTCGCCGCGGTGGTCGCCGCGGTGCCGGTGCCGGTGACGCTGAAGATCCGCACCGGCTGGGACCGCGACAGCCGCAACGCGCTGGAGATCGCCCGCATCGCCGTCGACAGCGGCATCCAGGCACTGGCGATCCACGGCCGCACGCGCGCCGACGGCTACAGCGGCGAGGCCGAACACGAGACCGTCCGCGCGGTGGCCGCCGCGGTGCCGATCCCGGTGATCGCCAACGGCGACATCCGCTCCCCCGAGGACGCGCAGCGCGTGCTCGCCGAGTCCGGCGCCGCCGCGGTGATGATCGGGCGCGCCGCGCAGGGCCGGCCGTGGCTGTTCGCCGAGATCGAGCACTACCTGGCCACCGGCGAGCACCTGCCGCCGATGACCCCGGCCGCGGTCCACGCGGTGCTGGCCGAGCACCTCGAGGCGCTGTACGACTTCTACGGCGAGCGCACCGGGGTCCAGGTCGCGCGCAAGCACGCCGCCTGGTACAGCCGCGGCCTGCCGAACGCCACCACCTTCCGCACCCGCGTGGTGCGCGCCGAGACCCCGGCCGCGCAGCTCGCGCTGGTCGCCGACTACTTCGCCGGGGTCGGCGACGCGGTGCTGGCCGCATGAACCGCAAGCCTGCCCAGCAGCAGCAGGACCTGACCATCGACGACAGTCCCGGCATCGGCGTGCGCCAGCCGCTGCGCAAGTGCGTCGAGGTGGCGATGGAGCACTACTTCAAGCTGCTCGAGGGCGAGCGGCCGAGCGGCCTGTACCAGATGGTGCTGGCCGAGGTCGAGAAGCCGCTGCTGGAGAGCGTGATGCGCCATGCCCGCGGCAACCAGTCGCAGGCGGCCGAGTTCCTCGGCATCAGCCGCAGCACGCTGCGCAAGAAACTCAAGCACTACCACCTCGAGTGACGCGCCTGACCGCCGGGCACCGCGGCACGCCGCGGCCCCCGGCCTGCCGTCGCCGTGCCATGGGGAAACGACGATGAACCGGATCCAGCGTGCGCTGATCAGCGTCTCCGACAAGAGCGGCCTGGTCGACTTCGCCGGCGAACTGGCCCGCCGCGGCGTGGAGATCCTCTCCACCGGGGGCACCGCGCGGCTGCTCGCCGAGGCCGGCATCGCGGTGGTCGAGGTGGCCGACCACACCGGCTTCCCGGAGATGATGGACGGCCGGGTCAAGACCCTGCACCCGAGGATCCACGGCGGCATCCTCGGCCGGCGCGGCACCGACGACGCGGTGATGGCGGAGCACGGCATCGCCCCGATCGACCTGGTGGTGGTCAACCTCTACCCGTTCCGCGAGACCGTCGCACGCCCCGGCTGCGACCTCGCCACGGCGATCGAGAACATCGACATCGGCGGCCCGACGCTGCTGCGCGCCGCGGCCAAGAACCACGCCGCGGTGACCGTGGTGGTCGACAGCGCCGATTACCCGGAGGTGCTCGCCGAGCTGGCGGCCAACGCCGGTGCGGTCGGCGACGCGACCCGCTTCCGGCTGGCGACCAAGGCCTTCGCCCACACCGCCGGCTACGACGGTGCGATCGCCGACTACCTCGGCGCCCGCGCGGCCGACGGCGGCGCGCGCCCGTTCGCCGCCACCTTCCACGCCCAGTTCACCCTGGCGCAGACGCTGCGCTACGGCGAGAACCCGCACCAGGCGGCCGCGTTCTACGTCGAGCCGCAGCGCGGCGAGGCGTCGGTGGCCAGCGCGCGCCAGCTGCAGGGCAAGGAGCTCTCGTACAACAACATCGCCGACACCGACGCCGCGCTGGAGTGCGTCAAGCAGTTCGGCGACGGCCCGGCCTGCGTCATCGTCAAGCACGCCAACCCGTGCGGCGTGGCCTGCGCCGCGACGCTGCTCGAGGCCTACGAGCGGGCCTACGCGACCGACCCGGAGTCGGCCTTCGGCGGCATCATCGCCTGCAACGTCGAGCTCGACGCGGCCACCGCGGAGGCGATCGTCGCGCGCCAGTTCGTCGAGGTGATCGTCGCCCCGTCGGTCAGCGACGCGGCCGGCGCGGTGCTGGCGGCGAAGAAGAACGTGCGCCTGCTGGCCTGCGGCGCGTGGCCGGCCGAGGCCGCTCCGCGGGTCGACTTCAAGCGCGTCAACGGCGGCCTGCTGGTCCAGGAGGCCGACCTCGCGCTGAGCGACGACCTGCGCATCGTCACCCGGCGCGAGCCGACCGAGCAGGAGATCCACGACCTGCTGTTCAGCTGGCGGGTGGCCAAGTTCGTCAAGTCCAACGCCATCGTCTACGGCCGCGCGCTGCAGACCGTCGGCGTCGGCGCCGGGCAGATGAGCCGGGTCAACTCGGCGCGCATCGCCGCGATCAAGGCCGAGCAGGCCGGCCTCGAGGTGCGCGGCGCGGTGATGGCCTCGGACGCCTTCTTCCCGTTCCGCGACGGCATCGACAACGCCGCCGCGGCCGGCATCGTCGCGGTGATCCAGCCCGGCGGCTCGCTGCGCGACGAGGAGGTGATCGCCGCCGCCGACGAGCACGGCATGGCGATGGTGTTCACCGGGATGCGCCACTTCCGGCATTGAGGTTCTGGCCGAGCCACGGTCGGAAATACCCTGTGGGTCGGGCTTCAGCCCGACATGTCGGACTGAAGTCCGACCCACGAGCGCAGGCATTCAAAGAGGCAGAACAATGAAGGTACTGGTGGTCGGCGGCGGGGGCCGCGAACACGCGCTGGCGTGGAAGCTGGCGCAGTCGCCCAGGGTCGAGCGGGTCTACGTCGCCCCCGGCAACGCCGGCACCGCGCGCGAGCCGCGCATCGAGAACGTCGCCATCGGCGCCGAGGCGATCGACGACCTGCTCGCGTTCGCCCGCGGGCAAGCCATCGACCTGACCGTGGTCGGCCCCGAGGCGCCGCTGGTCGCCGGCATCGTCGACCGCTTCGCGGCCGCCGGGCTGCGCTGCTTCGGGCCGAGCGCCGGCGCCGCGCAGCTCGAGGGGTCGAAGACCTTCTGCAAGGACTTCCTCGCCCGCCACGCGATCCCGACCGCCGCCTACGCCAGCTTCACCGAGGTCGAGCCGGCGGTCGCCTACATCCGCGCGCAGGGCGCGCCGATCGTGGTCAAGGCCGACGGGCTGGCGGCCGGCAAGGGGGTGATCCTGGCGCAGGACGAGGACGAGGCGATCGCCGCGGTGCACGACATGCTCGCCGGCAACGCCTTCGGCGACGCCGGGCACCGGGTCGTGGTCGAGGAGTTCCTGACCGGCGAGGAGGCCAGCTTCATCGTCATGGCCGACGGCGCGCACGTGCTGGCGATGGCCTCGTCGCAGGACCACAAGGCGCGCGACGACGGCGACCGCGGCCCGAACACCGGCGGCATGGGCGCCTACTCGCCGGCCCCGGTGGTGACCCCCGAGGTCCACGCACGCGCGCTGCGCGAGGTGATCCTGCCGACCGTCGCCGGGATGGCCGCCGAGGGGCTGCCCTACACCGGCTTCCTCTACGCCGGGCTGATGGTCGGTCCCGACGGCACGCCGAAGGTGCTCGAGTACAACTGCCGCTTCGGCGACCCGGAGACCCAGCCGATCATGCTGCGGCTGCGCTCCGACCTCGCCGCGCTGTGCGAGGCGGCCCTCGACCGGCGCCTCGACCAGGTCAGCGTCGACTGGGACCCGCGCCCGTCGCTCGGCGTGGTGCTGGCGGCCGGCGGCTACCCGGCGGGCTACGCCAAGGGCGCGGTGATCTCGGGCCTGCCCGAGGAGACCCCCGAGACCAAGGTGTTCCACGCCGGCACCGCCGAGCGAGACGGCGAGGTGGTGACCAGCGGCGGCCGCGTGCTGTGCGCCTGCGCCCTCGGCGACAGCGTCGCCGCGGCCCAGGCGGCGGCCTACGCGGTGGTCGACCGGATCCACTGGGACGGGGCCTACTGCCGCCGCGACATCGGCTACCGCGCGGTCGCGCGCGAGCGCGCCGGCGGTTGACGGCGCGGGAGGCGGCGCTGCCCGGGACCCGCCGCGCTACTTGCTCAGCCCAGCGGGGTCGGGCTGACGACGATGCCGTCGGCGTCGGCGCAGAGCCAGGCGCCAGGGGCGAAGGTGACCCCGGCGAAGCTGACCGGCAGGTCGCGCTGCCCCTCGCCGCGCTTGACGCTCTTCGCCGGGTGGGTGGCCAGCGCCTTGACCCCGAGCGGCATGCCGGCGAGCACCTCGGCATCGCGGATGCAGCCGTAGACCACCACCCCGGCCCAGCCGTGGTCGACGCCGAGCCGGGCCAGCTGGTCGCCGAGCAGCGCACAGCGCAGCGAGCCGCCACCGTCGACCACCAGCACCCGCCCGGCGCCCGGCTCGGCCAGCGCCGCGCGCACCAGGCTGTTGTCCTCGAACACCTTCAGCGTGGCCACCGGGCCGTGGAAGCGGCGCCGGCCGCCGTAGTCGCGGAACAGCGGGCTGGCGACCTGCAGCGCGTCGGCGTGGGCGTCGTACAGGTCGGCGGTGCGGATCTCCATGGCTCTCTCCCCGGTTGCGTGCGCTCGGCAGCCGCGCGTTTTACCACGACCCCGCGCCGCCAGGCCACGCCACGCCGCCGGCATCCCTGTCCCGCTCGCCGCGCGGCCTCGGGAATGGCCCCCGGCGATGGTATAAATGGCGCTCCCGCCAGCAGCCGGCCAGCGCGATGATGATGCAGATCCTTAACGGCCAGAACCCGATCACCTACGGCATCGCGCGCGCGATCATCGACGGCTTCGACAAGCACTACCGGCTGTTCCGCGAGTGCGGCTACGAGGCCAAGTTCCTGTTCGAGGCGGCCGACTGGCACGGCATCCACCGCATGGTGAAGAACCGGATCCAGTTCTACGACGACCGCGTGCAGGAGGTGGTCGAGCGGCTGCACGCCGAGTTCCTCGCCGAGGAGATCGAGGACAACACCTGGCAGCAGGTGAAGCTGATCTTCATCGGCCTGCTGACCAACCACAAGCAGCCCGAGCTGGCGGAGACCTTCTTCAACTCGGTCTTCTGCCGGATCATGCACCGCAACTACTTCCACAACGACTTCATCTTCTTCCGCCCGGCGATCTCGACCCAGTACCTCGAGTCCGACCCGCCGACCTACCGCTCGTACTACCCGCACGACCCGAAGATGCAGGACACGATGAAGCAGCTGTTCCTGGACTTCGGCTGGCGGCGGCCGTTCGCCGACCTCGACCGCGACATCCGCCGCGTGCGCGAGATGGTGCGCCGCCACTTCGGCGGCAAGCGGCCGAAGCCGGAGGCGAACCACCAGCTGCAGGTGCTGCACTCGCCGTTCTACCGCAACAAGGCCGCCTACGTGGTCGGCAAGGTGGTCAACGGGCACCAGGAGCACCCGTTCGTGATCCCGGTGCTGCACGACGCGCAGGGCAAGCTCTACCTCGACACGGTGCTGCTCGAGGAGGCGCACATCAACGTGCTGTTCAGCCTCAACCGGGCCTACTTCCTGGTCGACATGGAGGTGCCGTCGGCCTACGTGCAGTTCCTGCGCAAGCTGATGCCGACCAAGAACGTGGCCGACCTGTACACGATGATCGGGCTGCAGAAGCAGGGCAAGACGGTGTTCTACCGCGACCTCTACTACCACCTGTACCACTCGCGCGACGACTTCATCATCGCGCCCGGGATCCCCGGCATGGTGATGCTGGTGTTCATGCTGCCGTCGTTCCCGTACGTGTTCAAGCTGATCAAGGACCTGATCCCGCCGCCGAAGGAGGTCGACCGCGCGACGGTCAAGGCCAAGTACCTGCTGGTCAAGCAGCACGACCGCGTCGGGCGCATGTCCGACACCCTCGAGTTCTCCGACGTGGCGCTGCCGCGGGCCCGTTTCGACCCGGCGCTGCTCGACGAGCTGCGCCGCGTCGCCCCGTCGCAGGTCGAGGAGGAGGGCGACACCATCATCATCCGCCACCTGTACATCGAGCAGCGCATGGTGCCGCTGAACCTGTACCTCGAGCACGCCAGCGAGGAGGAGGCGGAGCACGCGGTGCAGGAGTACGGCGACGCGATCCGCGAGCTGGCCAGCGCCAACATCTTCCCCGGCGACATGCTGTGGAAGAACTTCGGCGTGACCCGCTACCGCTACGTGGTGTTCTACGACTACGACGAGATCGAGTACCTGACCGACTGCAACTTCCGCCGCATCCCGCCGTGCCCCTACCCGGAACTCGAGCTGTCCGGCGAGCCGTGGTACCCGGTGGCGCGGAACGACATCTTCCCGGAGGAGTTCGCGCACTTCCTGCTCGGCTCGCCGAAGGTGCGCAAGCTGTTCATGAAGCACCACGCCGACCTGCTGTCGGCCGACTACTGGGCGCAGATCCAGCAGAAGGTGCGCGACGGCATGGTGGTCGACTTCTTCCCCTACCCGGAGGAGCTGCGCTTCTGCCACCTGTTCGAGCAGGAACCGGGCGCGTCGGCGGAGACCGAGACGCTGCTGCAGGCGGCCGCCGCCAGCTGAGGCGGCGACCCGCGGACACGAAAAAGGGGAGCCACGCCGCAGCGTGGCCCCCCTGCTGGAGACGGCGAGCGTCAGCCGGCCTTCTTCTGCTGGAAGAACTGCTCGTCCTCGGTCGACCCCTTCAGCGCGGTGGTCGACGACTGGCCGCCCTCGATCGCCTGGGTGACGGCGTCGAAGTAGCCGGTACCCACCTCGCGCTGGTGCTTCACCGCGGTGAAGCCCTTGTCGGCGGCGGCGAACTCGGCCTGCTGCAGCTCGACGAACGCGGTCATCTGGTTGCGCGCGTAGCCGTGCGCCAGGTTGAACATCGAGTAGTTCAGGGCGTGGAAGCCGGCCAGCGTGATGAACTGGAACTTGTAGCCCATCGCGCCCAGCTCGCGCTGGAACTTGGCGATGGTGGCGTCGTCGAGGTTGGCCTTCCAGTTGAACGACGGCGAGCAGTTGTAGGCGAGCATCTTGCCCGGGTACTGGGCGTGGATCGCCTCGGCGAACTTGCGCGCGAACTCGAGGTCCGGCTTGCCGGTCTCGCACCAGACCAGGTCGGCGTACGGGGCGTAGGCGAGGCCGCGCGAGATCGCCTGGTCGAGGCCGTTCTTGGTGCGGTAGAAGCCCTCGACGGTGCGCTCGCCGGTGCAGAACGGCTTGTCGTTCTCGTCGACGTCGGCGGTCAGCAGGTCGGCGGCCTCGGCGTCGGTGCGCGCGACCAGCAGGGTCGGCACGCCCATCACGTCGGCGGCGAGCCGCGCGGCGACCAGCTTGGCCACCGCCTCGCGGGTCGGCACCAGCACCTTGCCACCCATGTGACCGCACTTCTTGACCGAGGCGAGCTGGTCCTCGAAGTGCACGCCGGCGGCACCGGCCTCGATCATCGCCTTCATCAGCTCGAAGGCGTTGAGCACGCCGCCGAAGCCGGCCTCGGCGTCGGCGACGATCGGGGCGTAGAAGTCGACGTAGCCGGCGTCGCCCGGCTGCTTGCCCTCGGCGGTCTGGATCTGGTCGCAGCGCTGGAAGGTGTTGTTGATCCGGCGCACCACGGCCGGCACGGAGTCGGCCGGGTAGAGCGACTGGTCGGGGTACATCTGCCCGGCCAGGTTGGCGTCACCGGCCACCTGCCAACCGGACAGGTAGATCGCCTTCAGGCCGGCCTTGACCTGCTGCATCGCCTGGTTGCCGGTCAGCGCGCCGAGCGCGTTGACGAACGGCTCCTCGTTGACCAGGCCCCAGAGCTTCTCGGCGCCGTGGCGGGCCAGCGTGTACTCGATCGGCAGCGAACCGCGCAGGCGCACGACCTCGTCAGCGCCGTAACCGCGCTTGACGCCCTGCCAACGCGGGCTCTCGGCCCACTCCTGCTCCAACTGCTGAATCGCTGCCTGCTTGCTCATGGTTCCTCGCCTCGTGTCTGGTGAAAGAGTTGCCCGAAGGGTAATGCTGCGTTGCAACAGAGCGCAACCGCCACCCCTACCAAGATCCGATATGGATCAATAAAAATTGATTATACCCACAGCCGGCGCTATGAGGGCTATTCAAATATTTTATTGTCGGGGAGCTCGCAGCTTATGACCCGCGCCGCGCAGGCAGTTGCGCGCCGCGGCCGGCGGCTCCGCGAAGCCGCCGCCAGCAGGGCGGAGAGGGTGACGCGCCGGGGCGGGCCGGCTCAGTGCGACATCAGCACCGGCAGGGTCATCTGCCGCAGCACGGTGCGGGTGGCACCGCCGAGCACCAGCTCGCGGAAACGCGGCTGCCCGTAGGCCCCCATCACCAGCAGGTCGGCGCTGTCGTCGGCGGCGCACGACAGCAGCATGTCGCCGGCGTCGATGTCGTGCGCGACCAGGTGCTGGGCCTCGGCGCGCACCCCGTGGCGGGCCAGGTGCAGGCAGATGTCGGCGCTCGGCATGTCGCCGTGGATGCGCCGCCCCTCCTCCGGGTTCAGCGCGAGCACGCTGACCCGCTTGGCCGCCTGCAGCAGCGGGATCGCGTCGTTGACCGCGCGCGCCGACTCGCGCGACCCGTTCCAGGCGATCAGCGCGCGCTCGCCCAGGCTGTCGAAGCTGCCCGCGTACGGCACCACCAGCACCGGCCGGCCGCTCTCCAGCACCAGCCGCTCGGCGAGGTCGTCGGGGATGCTGCCGTCGCTGTTGGCGCGGTCGAACTGGCCGACCACCGCGAGGTCGGCGTGGCGCGCGTGGACCAGCACCGCGTCGGTGACCCGGTCGGCCGAGCTGCCGCACTCGGCGCTGCGCCACTCGGCGTTCAGCCCCTCGCTGCGGGCCCGGGACTCGAAACGCTCCTGCGCCTCGCCACGTGCCTTGTCGATCTCGCGCGCGTGCCCGCTGCCGAGGTTGGGGAGGTTGCCGAAGGCCCGCGCGAAGACCGCGGTCAGGTGGGCCTGGTGCCGCTGCGCGAGGCGCATCGCGATGTCGAGCCGCTGCGCGCAGGCCTCCGTGTTGTCGACGTGGACGAGGATATCCTTGATCGCCATCGCTGCTACCTCCGCGGCGCGGGCGTGCGCTGCTGACGCCCCCACGCCCTGCTTGTCGTTGTCGAGCCCGACCGACCGTGGTCGAGGCGCCAAGATACCCGCCCTGGCCCGGCGGCTTCAACCGCCGCCTGCGGCGGTGGCCCTACATGTTGCGCCGGTACTGGCCACCGACCTCGAACAGCGCCTGGCTGATCTGGCCGAGGGAGCAGTGACGCACCGCGTCGACCAGCACCGCGAACAGGTTGCGGTCCTCCATCGCGGCCTGCTTCAGCTGCTCCAGCAGCACCTCGCCGGCCGCCGCGTGGCGCTGCTGGAAGTTGCGCAGGCGGTCGATCTGGCTGCGCTTCTCGTCCTCGCTGGAGCGTGCCAGCTCGATCACCTGGGGCATGCCGTCGCCGTGCGGGTTGCGGAAGGTGTTGACGCCGATGATCGGCAGCGTGCCGTCGTGCTTGCGCGTCTCGTAGAGCAGCGACTCGTCCTGGATCTTGCCGCGCTGGTAACCGGTCTCCATCGCGCCGAGCACGCCGCCGCGCTCGGCGATGCGCTCGAACTCCTGCAGCACCGCCTCCTCGACCAGGTCGGTCAGCTCGTCGATGATGAAGCTGCCCTGGTTCGGGTTCTCGTTCTTGGCCAGCCCCCACTCGTTGTTGATGATCAGCTGGATCGCCAGCGCGCGGCGCACCGACTCCTCGGTCGGGGTCGTGACCGCCTCGTCGTAGGCGTTGGTGTGCAGGCTGTTGGTGTTGTCGTAGGTGGCGATCAGCGCCTGCAGCGTGGTGCGGATGTCGTTGAAGTCCATCTCCTGGGCGTGCAGCGAGCGGCCGGAGGTCTGGATGTGATACTTGAGCATCTGGCTGCGGGCGTTGGCGCCGTACTTGTCGCGCATGACGACCGACCAGATCCGGCGGGCCACCCGGCCGATCACGGTGTACTCGGGGTCGAGGCCGTTGGAGAAGAAGAACGAGAGGTTGGGGGCGAA
>DATCZX010000122.1:0-6590 GCA_036525695.1 Gammaproteobacteria bacterium
CCGAACATCGCGCTCTCCTCGGTCGTTGGGCTAGCCCGACAGCCCGGGCTCGTCGCGCGGCGGCAGCTGCAGGTAGAAGCCGTCGTCGCGCAGCGCGCGCATCACCGCGGCCGGGTCGGCGCGCGCCAGGCGCCGCGCCGCGTGCAGTTCGAGTTCCAGCACGCGCTCGAGTTCCCCGAGCTGGCGCAGCAGCGCGTCGGGCACGCGCGCGAAGTCGTCGGCACGCTCCACGTAGAGGTAGGTGTCGTCCTTGCGCTTGCCGCGGTAGACCACGCAGGCCATCGTCTCCATGCCGGAAAGTGTGTCACGCGGCAGGCGACACTGCCAGCCGTGAGCCGCTGTATACTCGGTCGCAACCCTCGCCGAGGACTCTCCCATGAGCCAGGCCGCGGCCGTGCAGAGCCAGCTGACCATCGACAACGAGCACCTGGTGCAGCTCGGGCTGGCCGACGCACTGCTCGAGGCGGTGCGCGGCGGGCGGCTGCAGGAAGAGATCTCCGGGCTGCTCGAGCAGTTCATCGAGTACAGCGAGCTGCACTTCAGCTCGGAGCAGCAGCTGATGCGGCTGCACGCCTACCCCGACTACGCGGAGCACGCGGCCGACCACGACGCGATGCTCGAGCGCATGCGCGCGGTGCGCGGCGACCGGGCCGCGGCCCTGGTCGCCAGCGCCGAGCGGCTGCGCGGCGAACTGATCGGGCACATCCGCAACCGCGACGCGGCGCTGCACGCCCACCTCGCGCGCCTGGCCGGCAACGTCAACTGAGCGCGGTCCCGACACCGACGCAGGGGGGTACAGCGTGGCGCAGAACTTCCTGACCCAGCGTTTCGAGTCCCTCGCCCGGGTGTTCCGCGAGGGCGAGGCGGGCGACAGCGCCTACATCATCGAGAGCGGGCGGGTCGAGATCTCGCTGCTGCGCGACGGCACCAAGGTGGTGCTGGCCGAGCTCGGACCCGGCGACCTGTTCGGCGAGATGGCGCTGATCAACGACGACGCCCGCTCGGCCACCGCCACGGCGCTCGAGGAGAGCGTCGTCGCGGTGATCCACCGCGACCAGCTCGACGCGGCGATGGAAAGCGCCGACCCGGTGATCAAGCTGTTCCTGCGCGTGCTGCTGGAGCGCTTCCACGAGGCCAGCGACCGCCTGCACGGGCACCGTGGCAAGACGCGCAGATCGATGCCCGACTCCGCGGCCTACCAGGACGACCTGACCCGCACGGTGCAGAACCTGCACCTGCGCGAGGAGCTGCAGCACGCGCTGGAACGCCGGGAGTTCGCGCTGTTCTACCAGCCGATCGTCGAACTGGCCAGCGGCCGGCTGGCCGGCTACGAGGCGCTGATCCGCTGGCACCACCCCACCCGCGGCCTGGTCGGGCCGTTCGAGTTCATCGGCTTCGCCGAGAAGCATGGGCTGATCGGACCGATCGGCGGCTGGGTGATGCAGGAGGCGTGCGCGGCGGCGCAGCGGTTGCAGGCCGCGTGGCCGGCCGGCGAGGACCCGGCGCCGTTCATCACCCTCAACGTGTCGGCGCAGCAGCTGCTCGAGGAGGGCTTCCTCGACCTCGCCGAGGCGTGCCTCGACCGCTCCGGGGTCGACCCGCAGCGGATCAAGTTCGAGGTCACCGAGAGCCTGCTGATGCACGACCCGGAGGTCGCCGCGGAACTGCTCGCGCAGGCCAAGAGCCTCGGCGTGCGACTGGCGCTGGACGACTTCGGCACCGGCTACTCGAGCCTCAGCTACCTGCACCGCTACCCGTTCGACACGCTGAAGATCGACCGCTCGTTCGTGCTGACGATGACCCGCAACAGCGGCAGCATGGAGATCGTCCGCTGCATCCTCGGCATGTCGCGCGGCCTGCTGCTCGACGTCGTCGCCGAGGGCATCGAGAGCGAGGAGGAGCTGGCGCTGCTGCGCGAGCTCGACTGCACCTACGGCCAGGGCTACCACTTCGCCAGGCCGCTGCCCGAGGCCGAGGCCTTCGCGCTGGCGCCGCGCTGAAGCGTCAGGGCTGCCCGGTCAGTTCACCCACGTGCGCGTCGACGCGCGGGTCGTCCCAGTCGACGTAGCTGCGCAGGAAGCTGACCACGTTGCCGTCGCGGTCGACGAAGAAGCTCGCCGGCAGCACGTCGTCGGGCAGCACCGTGCCGAGCGCGCGCGCCGGGTCGGCGTAGAGGCCGAGGTGGCGGATACCGAGGCGCGCGTAGAACGGTGCCGCCTCGGCGGTGCCGCCGGCGTCCAGCGAGACCGCCAGCACGACGAAGCCGTCGCCGCCGAGCCGCCCCTGCAGGCGGTCGAGCGCCGGCAGCTCGCGCACGCACGGCGGGCACCAGGTCGCCCACAGGTTCAGCAGCAGCACGCGGCCGCGGAACGCCGCCAGCGGCACGCGCTGTCCCGCGGCATCGACCACCTCCAGCTCGGCCGGCAGCGGCAGCGGGGCCGGCAGCGGCTTGAAGCTGGCGATGGTGCCGTCGGAAGGTTCCTCGGCCTCGTGGTAGGCGAGCGCGGGCGCCAGCCACGCCAGGCAGCAGAGCAGCAGCAGCGTCGCGCCGTGGCGCGGGGAGTGGCTCGAGAGGCTCATGGGCCGGGCATCCTAACCGATCGGGCACCCGCCCGAAACGGCAGCGCGGCAGCCGACGCGTTACCATCGCTGCCTGCAACCGCGCCGGATGATCCACGATGAACCAGCCGCTCCTCGACGTGCAGACCACCCCGGCCGACCCGCTGCCGCTGTTCCACGACTGGTACGCGGCCGCCGGCGAGAGCGGCGTCGACGACCCGAGCGCGATGGCGCTGGCGACCGTCGCCGCCGACGGCACGCCGGCGCTGCGGATGGTGCTGGTCAAGGCGTTCGGCCCCGACGGCTTCGTCTTCTACACCAACCACGACAGCCGCAAGGGCGACGAGCTGAACGCCGACCCGCGCGCCGCGCTGCTGTTCTGGTGGCCGCCGCTGCTGCGCCAGGTGCGCATCGAGGGGCCCGTCGAGCGGCTCTCGCAGGCGGAGTCGGCGGGCTACTTCGCCACCCGCCCGCGCGGCAGCCAGCTCGGCGCCTGGGCCTCGCCGCAGAGCCGCGAGATCCCCGGCCGGGCCTGGCTCGAGGACAGGGTGGCCCAGGTCACCGCGGCGCACGCCGGCAACGACGTGCCGTGCCCGCCGTTCTGGGGTGGCTACCGCGTGCGGCCGCAGCGGATCGAGTTCTGGCAGGGACGCGCGGACCGGCTGCACGACCGCGTGCTCTACACCCGCAGCGGGGTGGCCTGGGAACGCTGCCGGCTGGCGCCGTGACCGGCCTCGGGCGCGCCTCAGCGGCCGGCCGCCGCCAACTCGTCCAGGCGGCGGCGCAGGCAGGCCGGGCAGAGGCAACCGGCACCCGTCGCGGGCAGCGGCAGCACGGCGGGGAAGTCGCGCGCGCACCAGCACGGTGCCGCGTCGTCGCTGCCGCAGCGGAACGGCGCACCGCACTCTGCACAGCGCGCGTTGGCCTGCTGGGGGTTCGCCTCGGGGCTCATGCTGGCCGATTATAGGGCGAGGCCACCACCCCGGAGCGACCGATGCCCACCGCGCTGCCAGCCCCGTTCCGCCCCGCGCTGTTCACCTTCCTGCGCCAGCTCGCGCGGCACAACGAGCGCGCCTGGTTCGAGCAGCACAAGGCCCGCTACGAGAGCGAGGTCCGCGGCCCGGCGCTGGCCTTCATCGAGGCGATGGGGCCGCGCCTGGCCGGCTTCGCGCCGCAGTTCCGCGCGCTGCCGCGCAAGAGCGGCGGCTCGCTGATGCGGGTCTACCGCGACACCCGCTTCAGCCGCGACAGGACCCCGTACAAGACCAACGTCGGCATCCACTTCCGCCACGCGCTGGGCAGGGACGTGCACGCCCCCGGCTACTACCTGCACCTCGAGCCCGGCCGCTGCTTCGTCGCCGCCGGGATCTGGCGCCCGGCGCCGCCGGCGCTGCGCCGGATCCGCGACTTCCTCGCCGACAACCCGGGCGGCTGGCGCGCGGCGCTGGCGGCGGCGCCGTTCGCCGGGCAGTTCGTGCTCGACGGCGAGTCGCTGACGCGCGCCCCGCGCGGCTACCCGGCCGACCACCCGCTGCTCGACGAGCTCAAGCGCAAGGATTTCATCGCGGTGCGCGACCTGCCGGACCGGGCCGCCCAGCAGGCCGACTTCGTCGACCGGGTGGCCGCGGACTTCGCCGCGGCGACGCCGCTGATGCGCTACCTGTGCGCGGCGCTCGAGGTGCCGTTCTGACGGCTCCTCACCACCACGCCGGGGCACCGGGCTGCGGCTGGTTGTGGCAGCGCTCGCAGGCGAAGGTCGAGAAGGCCACGCGGTCGTGGCAGACGCCGCACTGCTCGCCGGCCAGGATCGCCTGCATGCTGAGCGGGTTGGCCCCCGCCTGCGCGGCGAACGGCGCCGGGTGGCAGTTGCTGCAGTCGAGCCACTCGGTGTGCTGGCGGTGCGGGAAACGTACCCAGGGCATCTCGCGCGTATCCCGCAGCAGGATCGCGGTCTCGAGCGGACGGCTGCGGGTGCGGCCCTGGCGGTCGGCACGCGGCTCGATCAGCCCGGCGGCGAGGGTCGCCACCCAGTCGACGTTGCCGAGGCGGTCGCGCGGGAACGTCCCGGTCGCCGCGTCGGCGCGCTGCAGCAGGTCGCCGGCGGGGTTGTCCGGGTCGTAGAAGTCGCGCGCCGGCTCGTTGCCGTCGACCGTCGCCACCGCTGGCTGGGCGGTCTCCGGGACCGGGCCGTAGAGGCCGAGCGCGCGGTCGAGCGGGGTCACCGGCGGGGTCGCCGGGATCACCGGCACGGGCTCCGCCGGGGTGGCCTCGCCGGCCACGCCGCGGCTCTCCGGCAGCGGTCGCACGGGCGGGCCCGAGCTTCGGTCAGGATCCCCTGCGGGGGGCCGCGACGGCGCCGCGCAGCCGCCGACGAGCAACCAGCCACTGCACAGCACGAGCAGGCACCAGGGCCTCCACGAACAGAGCGAGCGCTTACTCACTGGTCAGTGGGCACGCTCCGAGACCGGGCCGCTGCCGCCCAGCGCGAGGCTGGCGAAGCCGGCCAGCAGGCGCGCCCGCTCGTCGACCCCGGTGGCCTCCAGCAGCGCCTGCTTCTCCTCGTCGGCCAGCGGCAGGTTCATCGCGAAGGCGTCGACGTAGAGCGGGTCCGGCAGCGCCTCGGCCTGCTCCCAGTCGAGCTGCAGGCCGCGCAGCTTGAGCAGCCGCTCGAGCAGGGCGCGCAGGCCGCGCCGGTCGACCGCCGCCTCGGTTTCCGGCTGGAGATCGGCGGCGAACGCGGACCAGTCGGGCACCACCCGCCGGTAGCCGTGGCGCGGTTCCAGCTCGGCGGCGATGGCGAAGCGCGAGACGCCGGTGAGCACGATCATCAGGCGCCCGTCGTCGCGCTCGCTGAAGCTGGTGATGCGCCCGGCGCAGCCGATCCGCCGCACCGGGTCACCGCCGCTGCGGGTGGCGTCCGCGGCCGGCTGCACCATGCCGAGCATGCGCCCGGCGCCGAGGCTGTCGAGGACCAGGTTCAGGTAGCGCGGCTCGAAGATGTTCAGCGGCAGTTGCCGGCCCGGCAGCACGATGGTGCCGCCGAGCGGGAAGATCGGCAGCTCGGTCGGCAGGTCGTCGAAACGGGGCTGGAAACGGCTGGGCATGGCTCACTCCGTGCAGGGAGAGGATAGCGGAAGCGATCGCCGGGAGCGGCCACGTCGCCAGTTTCGACCGCCCCGGGGCGGGGGCGTTCACCCGGCCGGCCGGGCCCATCGGCTATGCTCGCGCCAGGAAGGAGGCGCGCGGATGGCACGCATCGCGGTTCTGGGCACGCTGGCGGTCGACCGGGTGGTGCAGCTGGAGGCCCCGCTGCGCCTCGGCGCGCACCAGCAGGGCCGCGCGCTGCCGGACCGCTGCGGCGGTGGCGGCGCCAACGCGGCGGTGGCGCTGGCCCGCGCCGGGCACCAGGTGGCACTGGTGTCGGCGGTCGGCGACGACGCCGACGGCCGCGCGCTGCTGGCGACGCTCGACGCTGCCGGCGTCGACACCGCGCACGTCGCCCGGCTGCCGCAGCCGACCTCGAACTCGCTGCTGCTGGTCGACCCGCAGGGCGAGCGCACCATCGTCAACCTGCAGCGGCTGCACGCCCCGCACCCGGGGGTGCTGCGCGAGCTCGAGCTCGACGCGGTCTACGTGCGCAGCCGCGCCAGCGACCTGGCCCCGCTGCTGCGCGCCTTGCTGCCGCACCGGCGGGTGGTCGCGCACGTGCTGGTCGGCTCGGCGGCGGACCTCGCGCCCGGGCTGCTGCTCGATCCGTTCGCCCACGCCACGCGCATCAGCGGCGGGCAGGCCGAGTGGATCGTGGCCACCCGCGGGCCGCAGGGCGCCAGCGCCTACGGCCGCGGCGAGACCCTGCAGCAGCCGGCGCTGCCGGTGACCGCGGTCGACAGCACCGGGGCCGGCGACGCCTTCGCCGCCGGCCTGGTGCACGCGCTGGTGCACGGCGAGACGATGGCCGGCTGCCTCGCCGTGGCGGCGGCCTGGGGCGCGGCGGCGGTGTCCCAGGCCGGCTCGCTGCCCGGCCCCGGCTT
>DATCZX010000123.1:0-3072 GCA_036525695.1 Gammaproteobacteria bacterium
CCTCGGCGTCGTCGCCGAGCTCGGTCAGCGGCGCCTCGCCGCGCGCGGCGCGGCGCCGGTTCTCCAGCTGCAGCTCGAACTCGCGGGCCGCCTCGCGCTCGCGCTTGCGCGCCGCCTCGTTCAGCGACACGCTCTTGCGCTCGCGCAGCTCCTGCTGGCGGGCGATCTGGGCGTTCAGGATGGTGAACTCGGTGTCGTTGGCGCTGCGCGCCTGGTGCCGTTCGCGCAGCCGGCCCAGGTAGCGGTCGAACGGTACGTAGTCCTGGTGGTTGACCGGGGCGATGGTGTCCCACGGCAGCGCGCCGTCGAGCGCGCTCTCGCCGATCTGCTCGCGATCGAGCACCTCCGGGAAGTGGATGTCCGGGACGATGCCCTCGTGCTGCGTGCTGGCGCCGGAGACGCGGTAGAACTTGGCCTGGGTGATCTTCAGCTTGCCGTGGTCGAGCGGGCGCAGCGTCTGCACCGTGCCCTTGCCGAAGGTGCGGCTGCCGATGATCAGGCCGCGGCGGTAGTCCTGGATCGCGCCGGCGAAGATCTCCGAGGCCGAGGCGCTGCTGCCGTTGACCAGCACCGCCAGCGGGCCGTCGTAGACGATGCCGTCGTCGGGGTCGCTCATCACCGAGACGCGGCCGCGGGCGTTGCGGATCTGCACCGTCGGGCCGCGGTGGATGAACTCGCCGGTCAGCGTGTTGGCCTCCTCGAGCGAGCCGCCGCCGTTGTTGCGCAGGTCCACGACCAGGCCGTCGATGCTCTCGCCCTTGAGCTCCAGCACCAGCTTGCGCACGTCGCGCGAGGTGCCGACGTAGAAGGTCGGCAGCCGGATCACGCCGATGCGGAAGTTGCGGCCCTCGTGCTGGAACTCGAGCAGCCGCTTGCTCGCGGCCTGGTCCTCGAGGCGCACGGTGTCGCGGCGCAGGTGGACGGTGCGGGTCTGGTGGTCGTCGGTGGCGTCGCTCGGGATGATCTCGAGCCGCACCAGCGTGCCCTTCGGCCCGCGGATCAGCCGCACCACCTCGTCGAGGCGCCAGCCGACGATGTCGACCATCTCGCCGTCCTCGCCCTGGCCGACGGCGACGATGCGGTCGGCGGGGTTCAGCTGGCGCGACTGCTGTGCCGGCCCGCCGGGGATCACCCGCACCACCTTGGTGTACTCGTCCTCGAGCTGCAGCGCGGCGCCGATGCCCTCCAGCGACAGGTTCATGTCGATGCTGAAGTCCTCCGACTTGCGCGGCGACAGGTAGGCCGTGTGCGGGTCGAAGCTGTAGGCGAGGGCGTTCATGTAGCTCTGGAAGGCGTCCTCGCTGCGGCTCTGGCGCAGCCGGGTCAGCTGGCTCTGGTAGCGCTTCTGCAGGGTCTCGGCGACCTGCTCGGGCGGCTTGCCGGTCAGCTTGAGGCCGAGCACGGCGTTCTTCAGCTGGCGGCGCCACAGGTCCTGCAGCGCGGCCGGGTTCTCGGGCCACGGCGCCGCCTTGCGGTCGACCAGCAGCTCCTCGTCGACGCCGAAGTCGATCTGCCCGAGGCCGCGCTCGATCTCCCCGAGCATGTAGGCCAGGCGCTCGGCGAAGCGCTGCTGGTAGCGGTTGTAGATGGTGTACGCCACCGCGACGTCGCCGTCGCCGAGCAGGTCGTCGAAGCGGTGGCGGTAGGGTTCGAACTCGGCGATGTCGCTGGCGTGGAAGTAGCTGCGGCTGGGGTCGAGCTGCATCAGGTAGCGGTCGAACACCCGGGAGGAGAGCGTGTCGTCGAAACCGATCTCGGCGTAGTGGCCGTCACTGAGTCGCTTTACCAGGTCGCGCGCGGTGTCGCGGTGGATCCCCTCGGGGACCAGCTGCTGGTAGAAGTCGCCGGACTGGACCAGCGCCTGTGCCGCCGAGGGCACGCCGAGCGCGAGCCCGAGCAGCAACGGCAGGATACGGTGGAGCGGAAGCAACGGTTTCATCGGCGCCTTGCTGTGGATCGTGCGCTGAGCGGGGCGTCAGCAGCCAACCATCATTAGAGCAGACATCGCGGCGTGAGTTCGCCTGGGACCCGAGTATAACGCCGCTCCGCGCCGCGCGAGAGCCGGTTGCACCGGCGCCAGCGAGCTCGACTATCATGGCGCCTCCTGCCGCCGCCCGGGAACCACGGCCCATGCGTGTTCACCTGCAGACGCTCGGCTGCCGCCTCAACGAGGCGGAAGCGCAGGGCTGGGCGCGCGAGCTGACCGCGGCCGGCCACCTGCTGGTCGACGACCCGGCGCGGGCCGACCTGGTGATCTGCAACACCTGCGCGGTGACCGGCGCGGCGACGCGCAAGTCGCGCCAGCTGGTGCGCCGGCTGCGCCGTGACAGCCCCGCGGCCGAGCTGGTGGTCACCGGCTGCTACGGCACGCTGCACGCGGCCCAGGCGGCGCGTGATCTCGGTATCGACCGGCTCGTCGGCAACGCCGACAAGGACCGGCTGGCCCGCCTGGTCGCGGCGCCGCACGCGGCGGCCCCCGCCGGCAGCCCCCGCCGGGCACAGCAACTCGGCCGCGAACGGGTGTTCCTGAAGGTGCAGGACGGCTGCCGCTACCGCTGCGCCTTCTGCGTGGTGACCGCGGCGCGCGGCGACGAGGTCAGCCGGCCGTTGCCGGAACTGGTCGCCGAGGTGCGCGCGCTGGTCGCGGCGGGCGTGCCGGAGGTGGTGCTGACCGGGGTCCACGTCGGCGGCTACGGCAGCGACCGCGGTTCCAGCCTGACCGCGCTGGTCGCCGCCCTGCTGGCCGAGACCGCCGTCCCGCGCCTGCGCCTGGCGTCGGTCGAGCCGTGGGAGCTGTCCGACGCCTTCTTCGCGCTGTTCGCCGACCCGCGGCTGCTGCCGCACCTGCACCTGCCGCTGCAGAGCGGCTCGGACGCGGTGTTGCGGGCGATGGCGCGCCGCGGCCGGCGGGACGATTTCCGCGCGCTGGTGACGCGGGCGCGGGAGCGGGTCCCGGGGCTCAACCTGACCAGCGACCTGATCGCCGGTTTCCCCGGCGAGAGCGACGCCGACTGGGCGCAGACCCTGGAGCTGGTCGACGAGCTGGCCTTCGGCGACCTGCACGTGTTCCCG
>DATCZX010000124.1:0-4154 GCA_036525695.1 Gammaproteobacteria bacterium
GCCGCCGGTGGGCAGGCGGCTGCCCGCGGCGATCTGCGACTTGGCGAAGGCCCGGCCGAAGTCCCGGTCCAGGCCCATCACCTCGCCGGTCGACTTCATCTCGGGGCCGAGCAGCGGGTCGACGCCGGGGAACTTGACGAACGGGAACACCGCTTCCTTGACCGAGAAGTAGCTCGGCACGCGCTCGTCGGAGGCCTGCTGCTGGCGCAGCGTGCGGCCGGCCATGCAGCGCGCGGCGACCTTGGCCAGTGGGACGCCGATCGCCTTGGAGACGAACGGCACCGTGCGCGACGCGCGCGGGTTGACCTCGAGCACGTAGACGGTGTCGCCCTGGATCGCGAACTGGGTGTTCATCAGGCCGACCACGCCGAGTTCCAGCGCCATCTCGCGGACCTGCTCGCTGAGCCGCTGCTGCAGCGCCTGCGGGAGGCTGTACGGCGGCAGCGAGCAGGCCGAGTCGCCGGAGTGGACCCCGGCCTGCTCGATGTGCTCCATGATGCCGCCGATGAGCACCTCGCTGCCGTCGCAGACCGCGTCGACGTCGACCTCGACGGCGTCGTCGAGGAAGCGGTCGAGCAGCACCGGCGACTCGTTGGAGACGCGGATCGCCTCGTGCATGTAGCGCAGCAGGTCCTCCTCGCCGTAGACGATCTCCATGCCGCGCCCGCCGAGCACGTAGGAGGGACGCACGACCAGCGGGTAGCCGATCTCGGCGGCCAGGCGCAGCGCGTCGTCGGCGCTGCGCGCGGTGCGGTTCGGCGGCTGGCGCAGGCCGAGCTTGTCGATCATCTGCTGGAAGCGCTCGCGGTCCTCGGCGCGGTCGATGGCGTCCGGGGTGGTGCCGATGATCGGCACCCCGGCCTGCTCGAGCGCGCGCGCCAGCTTCAGCGGGGTCTGCCCGCCGAACTGCACGATGACCCCCTTGGGCCGCTCCTTGTCGACGATCTCGAGCACGTCCTCGAGGGTCAGCGGCTCGAAGTAGAGGCGGTCGGAGGTGTCGTAGTCGGTCGACACGGTCTCCGGGTTGCAGTTGACCATGATGGTCTCGTAGCCGTCCTCGCGCATCGCCAGCGCCGCGTGCACGCAGCAGTAGTCGAACTCGATCCCCTGGCCGATGCGGTTCGGGCCACCGCCCAGCACCATGATCTTGTCGCGCTTGCTCGGCGCCGCCTCGCACTCCTCCTCGTAGGTCGAGTAGAGGTAGGCGGTGCTGGTGGCGAACTCGGCGGCGCAGGTGTCTACGCGCTTGTAGACCGGGCGCACGCCGAGCTCGTGGCGCCGGCTGCGGATCGCGTGCTCGCTGACCCCGCACAGCCGCGCCAGGCGGCGGTCGGAGAAACCGGCGCGCTTGAGCTCGCGCAGGCGCCGCGCGGTCAGCGCGGCGATGCCGCCCTCGCGCACGCGCGCCTCGTCGCGCACCAGCTCGTCGAGCTGCACCAGGAACCACGGGTCGATCTTGGTCAGCTCGTGCGCGCGCTCGACGTCCATGCCGGCGCGCATCGCGTCGGCGACGTAGCGCAGGCGCTCCGGGCCCGGCTCCTGCAGCTCCAGCCGGAAGCGCTCCTTGACGCCGTCGGCGTGCACGTCGGTGATGATCTCGTCGAGGCCGTCGATGCCGGTCTCGAGGCCGCGCAGCGCCTTCTGCAGCGACTCCTGGAAGGTGCGCCCGATCGCCATCACCTCGCCCACCGACTTCATCTGCGTGGTCAGCCGCGGCGAGGCCTGGGGGAACTTCTCGAAGGTGAAGCGCGGGATCTTGGTGACGACGTAGTCGATCGCCGGCTCGAACGACGCCGGGGTGGCGCCGCCGGTGATCTCGTTCTGCAGCTCGTCGAGGGTGTAGCCGACCGCCAGCTTGGCCGCCACCTTGGCGATCGGGAAGCCGGTCGCCTTCGACGCCAGCGCCGACGAGCGCGACACGCGCGGGTTCATCTCGATCACGATCATGCGGCCGTCGTCGGGGTTGATCGCGAACTGCACGTTGGAGCCGCCGGTCTCGACCCCGATCTCGCGCAGCACCGCGATCGAGGCGTTGCGCATGATCTGGTATTCCTTGTCGGTCAGCGTCTGCGCCGGGGCGACGGTGATCGAGTCGCCGGTGTGCACCCCCATCGGGTCGAGGTTCTCGATCGAGCAGACGATGATGCAGTTGTCGCG
Source organism: Gammaproteobacteria bacterium (assembly GCA_036525695.1). Taxonomy (GTDB): domain Bacteria; phylum Pseudomonadota; class Gammaproteobacteria; order QNFN01; family QNFN01; genus DATCZX01. The sequence continues at coordinate 2,158 of DATCZX010000124.1, forward strand.
CCGGTCGCGCACCACCTCCATCTCGAACTCCTTCCAGCCGAGCAGCGACTCCTCGATCAGCAGCTCGTTGGTCGGCGACAGGTCGAGGCCGCGCCGGCAGATCTCCATGAACTCCTCGCGGTTGTAGGCGATGCCGCCGCCGCTGCCGCCGAGCGTGAAGGAGGGCCGGATGATGGTCGGGAAGCCGATCGAGGCCTGCACCTGCAGCGCCTCCTCGAGGCTGTGCGCCAGCGCCGAGCGCGCCGAGCCGAGGCCGATCGCGGTCATCGCCTCGCGGAAGCGCTCGCGGTCCTCGGCCTTGTCGATGGCGTCGCGCGAGGCGCCGATCAGCTCGACCCCGTACTTCTCCAGCACCCCCTCGCGGGCCAGGTCGAGGGCGCAGTTCAGCGCGGTCTGCCCGCCCATGGTCGGCAGCAGCGCGTCGGGGCGCTCCTTGGCGATGATCCGCTCGACGGTCTGCCAGGTGACCGGCTCGATGTAGACGGCATCGGCCATCTCCGGGTCGGTCATGATGGTCGCCGGGTTGGAGTTGACCAGCACCACCCGGTAGCCCTCCTGGCGCAGCGCCTTGCACGCCTGGGCGCCGGAGTAGTCGAACTCGCAGGCCTGGCCGATGACGATCGGCCCGGCGCCGATCAGCAGGATGGTGTGCAGGTCGGTGCGCTTGGGCATCGCTTCAGCCGTCGGCTGGCGCGCGGCCGGCGCGCAGCAGGTCGATGAAATGGTCGAACAGCGGGGCCACGTCGTGCGGTCCGGGGCTCGCCTCGGGGTGGCCCTGGAAACCGAAGGCCGGGCGGTCGGTGCGCTCGATCCCCTGCAGGGTGCCGTCGAACAGCGAGCGGTGGGTGGCGCGCAGGCTCGGCGGCAGCGTGGCCTCGTCGACCGCGAAACCGTGGTTCTGGCTGCTGATCATCACCCGGCCGCTGGCCAGCTCCTGCACCGGGTGGTTGGCCCCGTGGTGGCCGAACTTCATCTTCACCGTGGCCGCGCCGCTGGCCAGCGCCAGCAGCTGGTGACCGAGGCAGATGCCGAACAGCGGCACCCCGGCCTCGAGCAGCGCGCGGATCGCCGCGATCGCGTAGGCGCAGGGCTCCGGGTCGCCGGGCCCGTTGGACAGGAACACCCCGTCCGGCTGCAGCGCCAGCACCTCGGCCGCCGGCGTCTGCGCCGGCACCACGGTCAGGCGGCAGCCGCGGTCGACCAGCATGCGCAGGATGTTGCGCTTGACGCCGAAATCGTAGGCGACGACGTGGTGCGGCAGCTCCGCGGCGTCCTCGGGCAGGCCGCGCTCGAGCGACCAGCTGCCCTGGCGCCACGGGTAGGCCGCCGGCGTGGTCACCTCGCGCGCCAGGTCCATGCCCTTGAGCCCGGCAAAGTCGCGCGCGGCGGCGACCGCGGCCGCGTCGCCGAGCGCGTCACCGGCGACCAGGCAGCCGTTCTGGGCCCCCTTCTCGCGCAGCAGCCGGGTCAGGCGGCGGGTGTCGATGTTGCACAGGCCGACGATGCCGCGGCTCTTCAGGTAGTCGCCGAGCGGCTGCTCGGCGCGCCAGCTGCTGGTCACCCGCGGCAGGTCGCGGATCACCAGCCCGGCGCACATCACCCCGGAGGACTCCTCGTCGGCGGCATTGACCCCGGTGTTGCCGATATGCGGGTAGGTAAGAGTCACGATCTGCCGGCAATAGGAGGGATCTGTCACGATCTCCTGGTATCCGGACATCGCGGTGTTGAACACCACCTCGCCCACGGAGTGGCCCTCCGCGCCGATCGACTCGCCGTGGAACAGGCTGCCGTCTTCCAGGGCCAGCAGCGCGGGCGCTCTCAAGGTTGCCTCCTGAGCCTACATGGAAAGCGGGAGGGGCCATCGGCCACTCCCGCTGTTCGGGTCGGTCTTGCGACCGCTGCGGATCGGTCGGGCATTTTAGCCAACCGCCCCGCGGGTGTCCACGCGAGCGGCCCGGATCAGCGCAGGCCGAGCACGTCCTGCATGTCGAACAGCC
>DATCZX010000125.1:0-9464 GCA_036525695.1 Gammaproteobacteria bacterium
GGCCCGCGGGGCCCTGGAGCGGTGACCAGTGTACCGGCGGCCGGGCTCACCGGCCGAGCCCGGGCGCGGGCCCGGCGTAGGCGGCACGGGCGGCGGCGAGCAGCGTCGCGACCCGCTCGCGCAGCGCCACCGGGCCCTCCACCTGCACCTCGGGGCCGTGCTTGAGGATGTCCATGACCAGCTCGCGGTCGTCGCTGTACGGCACCTCGAGACGGTAGCTGCCGTCGTCGAGCCAGCTCGCCACCTGCTCCGGGTGCCAGCGCTCGGCGGCCACCCAGCGGGCGCGCGCCGCGCTGAAGCGCAGCCGCGCGGTCGCCGTCGCGGCACCGGTGAAGATGCCGTAGCCGGCACGCACGTGGGCGTCGAGCTCGGCGTCGGGCACCTCGCGCGCCGGCTGTTCCAGCGTCTCCGCCGCCTCGATCGCGTCGGCGGCGAAGCTGCGCAGCCCCCGGCGCAGGTGGCACCAGGCGTCGAGGTACCAGTTCTCGCGGTAGTGGACCAGCCGCTGCGGCGAGACCGTGCGCTCGGTGTGGCGGTCCTCGGCGCGGTGGTAGTGGCGCAGGCGCAGCCGGCGGCGCGCGAACAGCGCCGCGGAGAGCGTGGCGAAGTGGCGCGGCTCGACCGGGCGCCGCCCCGGGCTGAGCAGGCGCACGCGGCGGCCGACCTCGTCCGCGGCGGCCGCGCTGGCGCCGAGCATCGCGCGCAGCCGGTCGCGCAGCGGGCCGACGTGCGGGGCCAGCAGCCCCGGCTCGAGCTCCTCGAGCAGCTGCTCGATGCCGATCAGCGCCTGCAGCTCGGCCGCGGAGAACCAGAGTCCGGGCAGCGCGAAGCGCGGCCCCGCCGCCCCGTCGGCCTCGGCATAGCGGTAGCCGCCGGCCTCGCGGTCGAACACGATCGGCGCGTTGAGGCGATCGCGCAGGTAGTCGAGGTCGCGCTTGAAGGTGGCCCGGGAGATCTCCAGGTCGTCGAGGAAGCCACGCAGCGGCACCGCGCGCCGCTCGCGCAGCAGGCGGTCGATGCGGTAGAAGCGCTCGCTGCGGTCCATCGCCGGTCGCTAGGCGCGCCCGGGGTGGCGCGAGGCCGGTGGCGGCCGCGCCATCAGCCCCCGCCGTCCGGGCGATGCACGACTACGGCGGCGCGCAGCGCCCGGCGGCCGAACTGGGCGTAGCGCTCGAAGCGGGCGCGCGGCACCGGCACGTAGGCGTTGTCGAGGGCGATCTTGTCCTCGTCCTCGTCGACGTCGGGGTCGTGCAGGTAGATGAAGTCGTCGTCGGCCGCGGTCAGCAGCACCCAGTGCGGGCTCTTGTTGCGGGTGAACTGGTAGGAGCTGACCAGCACCAGCGGCATCGCCCCCTGCTCGAGGTATCCGACCATCTCCTGGGTGGTCAGCCCGCGCTCCACCATCTCGATCCCCGCCGCGGCGACCTGCTCGACGAAGTCGTGGTGGACCAGCTCGAGCACCTCCTTCTTCTCCGGGTTGCGCACCCCGTCGGTGAACAGCGGCCCGCTCTCGCTGAGGTAGATGGTCGCGCGGAAACCGCGGCGCCAGGCCGCCAGGGCCAGGCCGCGCGGGCTGCAGCCGCCGTGGCCGGCGGTCATGTAGATCGTGGTCGCCTCGCGCCACAGCTGGAACTCCAGCGAGCGGCTGTAGGCGATGCTCGGGTCGAGGGCGCGCAGCGCCATCATCAGCGCGGCCGGGCCGCAGGTGAAGTCGGTGGTCTGCACGTACAGGGTGACCGGGTTGCGCACCTCGCCGTCGAACTTGCGGATCCGCTTCTCGAAGCGCAGGGCGTCGCTGTGGTCCTCGTAGTAGTCGTCGAAGACGTCGGACTGGCGGTAGCCGAGCCCCTCGTAGACGGCGATCGCCCGGGCGTTGTCCGGCCGCACCTCGAGGCGCATGTAGACCGCGCCACGGCGCAGCGCCTCGGCCTCGCCGAGTTGCAGCAGGTGCCGCCCCAGGCCGAGGCCGCGGGCACGGCTGTCCACCGCGATCGAGTAGAGCCGGGCCAGCGAGGTGCCGCGGTGGAACAGGACCAGGACGTAGCCGAGCAGCCCCTGCTCGTCCTCGGCCACCTCGAGCCAGCCGTTGCCGCGGCGGATCATCCACAGGAAGCTGCGCCGGCTCAGGCGGTCGCTGTCGAAGCAACGGGCCTCGAGCGCCACCAGGGCGGCGATGTCGTCGCGGGTGGCCGGGCGGCAGCGTGGCAGCTTGGCATCGACCAGGCGGCGGGCGGTGGAGGCGGTCATCGGCATCGGGTCCAGTATGTGGCGCTCGGCTTCGCCAACCGGTGCGGCCGGCCTTACTATACTGCCCCGGCCGGTGATGGACGAGGGGCTGCCCGCTGCCTCCGCCGGCCCCCTGTGAGAGGACCATGCCCAACCTGCTGATCGTCGTCGAGAAAGACAAGGACTGGCGCGCCTACTACCCGAGCGAACACGTGATCCCGGTGCAGACCTACCTGGACCAGGGCGAAGAGCTCGGCAACGCCCCCGGCGACCAGGTGATCAACCTGTGCCGCAGTACCAAGTACCTGAGCAACGGCTACTACTGCTCGCTGCTGGCCGAGGCGCGCGGCCAGCGCGTGATCCCGTCGGTGCGCACGATCAACGACCTGTCACGCAAGTCGATCTACGGCCTCGGCATCGGCGACCTGAACAAGAGCCTTGGCCAGCTGCTCGGTGCCGGCGACAGCGAGACCCGCGAGTTGCAGCTGAACTTCTACTTCGGCCAGGCCGAGGTCCCGGCCCTGGAGCGCTTCGCGCGCCAGCTGTTCGAGCAGTTCCCGTGCCCGATCCTCGAGGTGACGTTCCAGCGCCACGGCGGTGACTGGATCATCCACGGCATCAACACCGGCTCGATCCACCAGCTCGACAGCGGCGAGGAGGACCGTTTCGCCGCCGCGCTGGACGGCTTCAGCCGCAAGGTCTGGCGCCAGCCGCGCGCGCGCAAGCGCTACCGCTACGACCTGGCGATCCTGGTCAACCCCGACGAGACGATGCCGCCGAGCGACACCGTCGCGATCAAGCGCTTCATCCGTGCCGGGCGCTCCCTCGGCATCGACGTCGAGCTGATCACGCGCAGGGACTTCGTCCGCGTCGGCGAGTTCGACGGCCTGTTCATCCGCGCCACCACGGCGATCAACGACCACACCTACCGCTTCGCCAAGAAGGCCGAGTCCGAGGGGCTGATCGTCATCGACGACCCCGACTCGATCCTCAAGTGCACCAACAAGGTCTACCTCGCCGACCTGCTGCGCACGCACAAGCTGCCGACCCCCGGCACCCGGATCGTCAGCAAGGACCGCAAGCGCGACCTCGACGACGCCGCCGCCGAGCTGGGCTTCCCGCTGGTGCTGAAGATCCCCGACGGCTCGTTCTCGCGCGGCGTGTACAAGGTCGACAATGCCGAGGAGCTGCAGCGCGAGGCGAAGAAGCTGTTCCGCGAGTCGGCCCTGCTGCTGGTCCAGGAGTTCGTCTACACCGACTACGACTGGCGCGTCGGCGTGCTCAACCGCAAGCCGATCTACGCCTGCCAGTACTTCATGTCGCGCGGCCACTGGCAGATCTACGACCACGGCGAGGGCAAGACCAAGTCCGGCGGCTGGAAGACCCTGCCGGTGCGCGAGGCCCCCGCCGCCGTGGTCCGCGCCGCGACCAAGGCCGCCAACCTGATCGGCGACGGCCTCTACGGGGTCGACGTCAAGCAGGCCGGGGAGCGCGTCTGCATCATCGAGGTCAACGACAACCCGAGCATCGAGTCGGACGTCGAGGACGGTTACCTCGGCGAGGACCTCTACCGCATCGTCATGGAGGAGTTCATGCGCCGACTCGAGCGCAAGCGGCTCGGCATCTGAACATGCTCGAACTGCTGACCAGCCCGGAGGCCTGGGCCGCCCTGGTGACGCTGACCGCGCTCGAGATCGTGCTCGGCGTCGACAACATCATCTTCCTGACGCTGCTGGTGTCGCGGCTGCCGCCCGAGCACCGCGACCGCGCCCGCTTCCTCGGCCTGGCCTTCGCCGGGATCACGCGGATCGGCCTGCTGCTGTCGCTGACCTGGGTGATGCGCCTGTCCGAACCGCTGTTCAGCGTCTTCGGCGAGGCGATCTCCGGCCGCGACCTGGTGCTGATCGGCGGCGGCCTGTTCCTGCTGTGGAAGGCCGCCAACGAGATCTACGTCGACGTCGAGGGCACGCACGGCGAACCGCCGACGGTCAGGGCGCTGCACGGCATCGTGCTGGTGGTCGCGCAGATCGCGATCGTCGACATCGTCTTCTCGCTCGACTCGGTGATCACCGCGGTCGGCCTGGCCCGCGACCTCGAGGTGATGGTCACGGCGATCCTGATCTCGGTCGGGGTGATGTTCTTCTTCGCCAAGCCCCTCGGCGAGATGGTCGAGCGCCACCCGTCGCTGAAGCTGCTGGCGCTGAGCTTCCTGGTGCTGGTCGGCGCGATGCTGATCGCCGAGGGTTTCGACCAGCACGTGCCGAAGGGCTACCTGTACTTCGCGATGGCCTTCGCCACCGGCATCGAGGTGCTGAACATCCGCCGCCGCAAGCGCAACCGGGCGACCGCCTGAAGCGGCGGGATCGCGGCGCGGTTTGCCCCGAGGGGGCCCGGTTGGTAGGGTGGGGTCGAAATCCAACGGTCAGCGCCCCGACCAGAGCACAGATGGTGCCCCAGCGACTGCGGCAGACCCCGAACTGCCTCCGCCCCCTGCCCCCCCTAGAACCGCCCTGAGTTCGACAGGCCCCCAGTCGGCCTGACGGCGGCCCTCGCGGTGCCCGCGGACCGCGCCCGCCGCTCAAGCCTGATCCACCCGCCTTGGCGGCCGCGCGTCGGCGCGCCCGTCGCTCCCATTAGGGGTTGCACCATGACAGACGCAGAAACGATCGACTACGAAATCGGTCAGGACAACATCGAGGTATTCGGCCTCGACATCCACAATCCGGTATTCGTGGTCTCCGCCGTGGGGATCATCGCCGTGGTGCTCCTGGTACTGATGTTCCAGGAAGGCGCCGCGGCGTTCCTCGGCGAGTTGCGCCCGTGGTTGACCTCGACCTTCGACTGGGTATTCATGGGAGCGGCCAACCTGTTCGTGCTGTTCTGCCTGTTCCTGGTCGTCACGCCGCTCGGCAAGGTGCGCCTCGGCGGCGTCGATGCGGTGCCCGACTACAGCTACAGCGGCTGGTTCTCGATGCTGTTCGCCGCTGGCATGGGCATCGGGCTGATGTTCTTCGGCGTGCTCGAGCCGGTCTACCACTTCCAGAACCCGCCGCTCGGCGTCGACGCCGCCGACCTCGAGGCGGCGCGCGCGATGGGCATGGCGGCGACGATCTTCCACTGGGGCCTGCACCCGTGGGCGATCTACGCCGTGGTGGCGCTGGCGCTGGCCTTCTTCACCTACAACCGCGGCCTGCCGCTGACGCTGCGCTCGGCCTTCTACCCGATCCTCGGCGAGCGGATCTGGGGCTGGCCCGGGCACGTGATCGATACGCTGGCGGTGTTCGCCACGCTGTTCGGCCTCGCCACCTCGCTCGGCTTCGGCGCCGAGCAGGCGACCGCGGGGCTCAACTACCTGTTCGACGTGCCCACCGGCGACGCCACCAAGGTGGTGCTGATCCTGCTGATCACCGCGGCTGCGCTGATCTCGGTGCTGGCCGGTCTCGATGCCGGGGTCAAGCGGCTGAGCGAGATCAACATGGTGCTCGCGCTGGTGTTGCTGCTGTTCGTGATCGCGGTCGGTCCGACCGTCGAGGTGCTCACCGGCTTCGCCAGCGGTATCGGCAGTTACCTGGCCAACGTGGTGCCGCTGAGCAACTGGGTCGGGCGCGAGGACACCGACTTCATGCACGGCTGGACCACCTTCTACTGGGCCTGGTGGATCTCCTGGTCGCCGTTCGTCGGCATGTTCATCGCCCGGGTGTCGAAGGGACGCACGGTACGCGAGTTCATCACCTGCGTGCTGATCATCCCGACGCTGGTCTGCGTGCTCTGGATGAACGCCTTCGGCGGCACCGCGGTCAGCCAGTTCGTCAGCGACGGTTACACCGGCGTCACCGAGACCGTCGCCAACTGGACCCCCGAGCTGTCACTGTTCAAGATGCTCGAGCCGATGCCGCTGTCCGGCATCACCTCGTTCATCGGCATCGTGCTGGTGGTCGTCTTCTTCGTCACCTCGTCGGACTCCGGCTCGCTGGTGATCGACACCATCACCGCCGGCGGCAAGGTCGATGCACCGGTCGCACAGCGCGTGTTCTGGTGCTCGTTCGAGGGGCTGGTCGCGATCGCGCTGCTGCTCGGCGGCGGGCTCGCCTCGCTGCAGGCGGCGGCGATCGCCACCGGCTTCCCGTTCGCGCTGGTGCTGGTGGCGATGTGCTACAGCGTGTGGAAGGGACTCCGCGCGGAACCAAGATGAACGTGGAGGCCCGCGTCCCGCGGTGCATCGCCACGGGGAACCGAGTTCACGCGGCGTGTGAGCGGACGAGGCTACTCGCTCCAGGGCGAGCAGCGTGGCGGCTGCTCCACGCTGCTCGCCGGTTCGCAGACACGCAGCCTGCCGCTCTGGCGGTCGAGCACCCAGACCCGCTCGCCGCCGGCCAGCGGCAAGGCCGTGTAGCGTGGCTCGGTACCGTAGATACCCGGTTGGGACTGGGTCAGCGGACGCTGGTCGTAGCCGGCGTAGCCTTCCAGCGGCAGCACGCCCGCCACGGCCTGGCTCGCGGCCAGCAGCAACGGCAGCCCGAACCGGTACGCCGCTTCGAGGATCCCTCTACCCGTATTCATCCACTCCTCCGCTTGCCCGCCTGCCTTATCCGGCTGGGCAGTTCCAGCCGCCTGACCAGCCACAGCGTGACCACGCCGGCGAGCAGCGTGGCGAACACGCCGCCGAGGTAGCCGGCGACGAACTCGAAGTAGACCGTGTAGCCCTGGATCGCCAGGAAGGTCAGCCCGAAGCCGCGCGCCTGGCGCAGGGCGTAGCGTTGCCCGGCCCAGAGCAGGCCGACGTTCAGCCCGGCCCACAGCAGGTTGAACACCAGGCGCTCCAGCGGACCCTCGCGGTACGGGGTGGTGAAGTCGCCGAAGTTGCCGAACAGCGCCAGCAGCCACAACGCCATCTCGGCGAAGAACAGGCCGGCCGCCAGCCACGGCTTGAAGAAGCCGCGGTGGCGCGCCAGCGGCCCCTCCTCCTCCGCGGTGCGGTGCGCCAGCGCCAGCAGCACGATCAGCAGGCCGACCACCAGGAAGCGCAGCGGGTAGTTCATCGAGAACCAGTACATGCCCCAGCCGGAGACGTAGCCGGTGACGCCGCCGAACCAGGTGAAGAAGACCACCACGGCGAGGGTCAGCTGCAGCGGGTTGACGCGCAGGTAGGCCAGCGGCAGCAGCAGGCAGAGGTCGAGCAGCAGCAGCGCCGGCCAGTTGCCCGAGCCGCTCGAGTAGAGGATGCCGAGGGTGAAGGTCAGCCCGATCAGGCACAGCCCGGCGACCAGCTCCAGCGCGTGGCCGCTCCAGCGGTAGCCGCGCTGGCCGAGGCGCACGCCGCCGGCGAAGGTGGCGACGACGCCGACGCCGAGCAGCACGGCGAGCTTCTGCAGCGTGAACTCGAACACCTCGCGGGCGAGGATCCCGGCCCCGGCGACCGCGGTCAGCGCGCCGAACACGACGAACCAGCGCCCGAGGCTGAGCCAGTCCCAGCGCGCGAGCGGGTAGAGTTCGGCCAGCCGCGCGTGGGTCGCGGGGGCGATGCTGCCCTCGCGCAGGAAGCCGTCGAGCTGGCGCCGCACCAGCTTGGCGAAGCGCGCCGGGCTCACCGGCCGGCCTCCGCGAGGCGGCGCGCGCGCCACTCGAACGCGACCCCGAGCGCCAGCGCCAGCAGTCCGGCGAGCAGCAGCGCGGTGCCGGCGTCGAGGCGGTCCCAGAAGCGCTCGAACAGCCGCGTGTAGAGGTCGATCGACAGGAACACGATGCCGAAGCCGGTGAAGCGCGCATCCTTCAGCGCCGCGCCGGCGACCAGCTGCGCGATCCCGGTCGCGGTGAACAGCAGCACCCACTCCAGGTCGCCGGGGAACAGCGACAGGATCCAGGTCGACAGGTTCAGGTAGAGCAGGCCGAAGACCACGTAGACGTGGCCGAAACCGAGGTGGCGGCGCAGCGGCCCGCTCTCCAGGCGGCTCTCGTGGAACACGCCGAACGCCGCCGCCAGCGTCGCCACCAGCGCCATCGTCTGCGTGTCGACGATGTCGAGGAAGTAGCCGCCGTGGCCGGCGTAGCCGTGGCCGCTGCCGAGCCCGTGGAACAGGTAGGCGAGCCCCAGCAGCAGCGGCCAGCGCAGCCGGAAGTGGTAGGCCGCGGCCAGCGCCAGCAGCGCGACCAGCAGCAGCAGCCAGAGCGTCTCGCGGTCGCCGGCGTCGCCGCCGGCGGCGACGTAGAGCAGCACCAGCGCGCCGTGCGCGAGGCCGATACCGGTGGTCAGCAGCACCTGCCCGGTGTAGGGGCGACGCTGTTCCGGGTCGGTCGCCATCTGCCCGCCGCGCACGCCTAGCCCGCCGGCGACGCCGGCCAGCAGCAGCGCGATCAGCCAGGTCGGCAGGTCCTCGAGCAGCAGCGCGACCACCCCCATGCCGGAGGAGAGCAGCAGCAGGATCGCCAGCGTCGCCAGCCAGCGCACCAGCGCGCGGCGGCCGCCGGACTCGCGTCCCTGCTCCAGGTAGCCCGCCGCCAGCCGCTGCGCGGTGGTGTCGTCGAGCAGCCCGCGATGGGCCCAGTCGAGAATGGTCTCGCCGAGCCGCTCCCTGGTCCGTTGGCGCACCCTGCCTCCACTGCCCCGCCTGGGAAGGCGGGTCGTGCGAGGCAGTGTAGCAACGCGGCCGGGAGGGCGCGGAGCCGCTCAGTCGTAGGGCAGGCCGACGTAGTTCTCGGCCAGCGCGGTCTGCGCGGCGCGCGACGAGGCGAGGTAGTCGAACTCGGCGCGCTGGATCCGCTGGTCGAACGGCGCGGTGTCGGGGAGCCGGTGCAGCAGCATGGTCATCCACCAGGAGAACCGCTCGGCCTTCCAGACCCGCGCCAGCGCCCGGGCCGAGTAGGCCTGCAGGCCGGCTTCGTCGCCGCGCGCGAAGTAGTCGACCAGGCCACGCGACAGGTAGTGGATGTCCGAGGCGGCCAGGTTCAGCCCTTTGGCCCCGGTCGGCGGCACGATGTGCGCGGCGTCACCGGCGAGGAACAGCCGGCCGTGGCGCAGCGGCTCGGCGACGAAGCTGCGCAACGGCGCCACGCTCTTCTCCAGCGCCGGGCCGGTGACCAGCCCCCCGGCGATGTCGCCCGGCAGGCGTGCGCGCAGCTCGTCCCAGAAGCGCTGGTCCGACCATGCAGCGACGTCCTCGTCGACCGCGCACTGCAGGTAGTAGCGGCTGCGCGTGGTCGAGCGCTGCGAGCAGAGGAAGAAGCCGTGCTGGTGGTTGCCG
>DATCZX010000126.1:0-2151 GCA_036525695.1 Gammaproteobacteria bacterium
GTAGGCGCGCGACAGCGCCTGGCCGGGGTCGTCGAGCAGCGCCGCGGCGTCGTCGACCTTCGGCGCGGTGAACGGGTGGTGCAGGGCGTCCCAGCGCTGCTGCTGCGGGTCCCAGTCGAACATCGGGAAGTCGACCACCCAGACCGGGCGCCAGCCGCGCTCGACCAGGCCGCGGTCGAGGCCGAGGCGCACGCGCAGCGCGCCGAGCGACTCGTTGACCACCTTGGCCTGGTCGGCGCCGAAGAACACCAGGTCGCCGTCGGCGGCGCCGGTGCGCGCCATGATCTGCTCGATCACCGTGTCGGGCAGGAACTTCAGGATCGGCGACTGCAGCCCCTCGCGGCCACGCGCGAGCTCGTTGACCTTGATGTAGGCCAGCCCCTTGGCGCCGTAGATCGAGACGAACTTGGTGTAGTCGTCGATCTCCTTGCGCGTGAGCTCGCCGCCGTTCGGCAGGCGCAGCGCGGCGACCCGGCCGGCCGGGTCGTTGGCCGGCGCGGCGAACACCTTGAACTCGACCGCGGCCATCAGGTCGCCGACGTCGACCAGCTCCAGCGGGATGCGCAGGTCGGGCCGGTCGGTGCCGAAGCGGCGCACCGCCTCGGCGTAGGTCATCCGCGGGAACGGCTCCGGCAGCGCCTGCTCGAGGACGTTGCGGAACAGCTGCCGCACCATCTCCTCCATCAGCCCGGTGATCCCCTCCTCGTCCATGAACGAGGTCTCGATGTCGAGCTGGGTGAACTCCGGCTGGCGGTCGGCGCGCAGGTCCTCGTCGCGGAAGCAGCGCACGATCTGGTAGTAGCGGTCGAACCCGGAGACCATCAGCAGCTGCTTGAACAGCTGCGGCGACTGCGGCAGCGCGTAGAACGCCCCGGCCTGCAGCCGGCTCGGCACCAGGAAGTCGCGCGCCCCCTCCGGGGTGGCCTTGGTCAGGAACGGGGTCTCGATGTCGAGGAAGCCCTCGGCGTCGAGGAAGCGGCGCAGCTCGCGCGCGACCCGGGAGCGCAGCTGCATGCGCGCCTGCATCTCCGGCCGGCGCAGGTCGATGTAGCGGTAGCGCAGGCGCACGTCCTCGTTGACGTCGGTCTCGTCCTCGATCACGAACGGCGGCGTCTCCGCGCTGTTCAGGATCTCCAGGTCGGAGACCAGCAGCTCGATCTCGCCGCTGGGGAGATTGGGGTTCTCGGTGCCCTGCGGCCGCCGGCGCACGCGCCCGCTCAGCTTCAGCACGTACTCGTTGCGCGCCCGCTCGGCCAGCGCGAAGGCGTCGCGGCGGTCGGGGTCGATCACGGCCTGGGCCAGCCCGGTGCGGTCGCGCAGGTCGATGAAGATCACCCCGCCGTGGTCGCGCCGGCGGTGCACCCAGCCGCACAGGGTCACGGTCTGGTCGATGTGGGTCGCGTTCAGTTGTCCGCAGTAGTGGCTGCGCATGGCGGGATTCCTGGGCGGAGGGCGGCAAAACGGCGCATGGTAGGGGGCTCGCGGGACGCGTGCAAGCGCGCCGCGGGCGGGTTCAGCTCAATCCGAGGAGGCGGCGCTGCCGCCCTTCCCCGCGCTGCCGGTGGTGCTGCCGGAGCCGGTGCCCGAGCTCGCGCCGTCGGTCTTCGACTCCGGCTGGTGAACGTTGCGCTTGCCGTCCTGCTTGAAGTCGGTCTCGTACCAGCCGCCGCCCTTGAGGCGGAACGACGGCGCCGAGATCAGCCGTTGCAGCGACTGGCGCTGGCAGCTCGGGCACTCGACCAGCACCGGGTCGCTGATCTTCTGGATCGCCTCGAGCTCGTGGCCGCAGTTGCCGCAGCGGTATTCGTAGATGGGCATCACGCACCTCGCACAAACGGGTAGCCGCGACCGGCAGTGGAGCCGGCCGGCAGCGGATTCAAGGCGCGGATTGTAACCGAGCGCAGCGCCGCTGCGGCAGTCGCGTGCGTCAGGCCAGTCCGGGGTCCTCGCGCCCCCCGCCGCTCTGCATCGTGTCGTCCTCGCGCAGCCGGTCGACCGCCTTGATCATCAGCTGGTGCTCCTGCTCGTCCATGCCGAACTGCACGTAGAGCTTGGCGTGCCGGTAGAGGTCCTCGAGCAGGCGGTTGCGCCGGTTCAGGAAGAAGAACACCTGGCCCAGGTGGTCAGGGTCGTCCGACTCGCGTAGCCGCC
>DATCZX010000127.1:0-11636 GCA_036525695.1 Gammaproteobacteria bacterium
AGCGGCGTCCCGGCCACAGCGCGCGCAGCAGCAGCGCCGGCCAGGCCGTGCGCGGCAGCCGCGGCCGGGCGAAGCTCGACTCCCGAGCGCGCAGCGCGCGCAGGATCGCCAGCCCACCCTCGACGGTGAGCCGGATCTCCAGCCCCAGGCGGCCCGGCAGGCGCCCGCCGAGCGGCATCCCGGAGCGCAGCAGCGCCTCGGTGCGGTCGAGTTCGTAGTGCAGCGCGCGGGCCAGCGCCGGGCTGTCGCGGCGGGCCAGCACGTCGGCCTCGGCGACGCCGAAGCGGCGCAGGGTGTCGCGCGGCAGGTAGAGGCGGTCGCGCTCGCCGACGTCCTGGGCCAGGTCCTGCCACAGGTTGACCAGCTGCAGGCCGCTGCAGATCGCGTCGGCCTCCTGCAGGTTCTGCCGGGTGGCCTGGTCGAACAGGTGCAGCAGCAGCCGCCCGACCGGGTTGGCCGAGTGGCGGCAGTAGTCGAGCAGCTCGGCGAAGTCGGCGTAGCGGTGCCGGGTCACGTCCATGCGGAACGCGGTCAGCAGGTCGTGCAGCAGGCCCACTGGCAGTTGGTGCCTGGCCACCGCGTCGGCCAGCGCCCGGTGCACCGGGTCCGCCGGCACGCTGCCTGAGGCGTACGCATCGAGGGCCATGCCCTCCAGCGCGAGCCGCTGCAGCCGCTCGGCCGCGTCCAGCTGGCCCTCGTCGGCATGGTCGTCGGCGCGCCGGGCGAAGGCGTAGATCGCCGCGACCGGCCCGCGCAACCGGGCCGGCAGCAGCCACGAGGCGACCGGGAAGTTCTCGTAGTGGGCGCGCACCTGGGCCAGGCAGTGCGCGTAGGCCGCCTGCAGCTCGGGATCGGCCACCGCGCCCTCCTGTGCGTCCGCGCTCATCGCGGTGATGGGCCCGCGCGCCGCATCAGGCGCTGCCACCGACCCAGTCGAGCACCTCGCCGGGGAGCTCGATCTGGCCGTCGGCGCCCCACTGCTCGGGGCGGTCATCCTCGCCGAGGTAGCCGAAGCGGGCCACCAGCGTGGCCATCCCGGCGGCGCGGCCGGCCTCGATGTCGCGCTCGGCGTCACCGACGTACAGGCAGGCCCCGGGCGCCACCGCGAGCGTGCGGCTCGCATGCAGCAGCGGTTCCGGGTGCGGCTTGGCATGCGGCGTGGTGTCGCCGCTGACGATGCAGCCGGCGCGCCGCGCGAGCCCGAGGGCGGCCATCACCGGGGCGGTCAGCCAGCCGGGCTTGTTGGTCACCACGCCCCAGCCGAGGCCGCGTGCCTCGAGCGCGTCGAGCAGCTCGGGCATGCCGGCGAACAGGCGGGTCTCGTTGGCCAGCATGTCGCGGTAGAGGGCCAGGAAGCGCTCACGCAGCCGCGGGTACTCCGGGGCGTCCTCGCCGAGGCCGAAGCCGAGCTCGATCAGCGCCCGGCCGCCGTGCGAGACCCGCGGGCGGATGCGCGCGAACGGCAGCGGGGCGCGCCCTTCCTCCTGCAGCAGCGCGTTCAGTGCCGCGGCCATGTCCGGCGCGGTGTCGGCCAGGGTGCCGTCGAGGTCGAACAGGACGGCCTGGTGAGGCATCGGCTCAGGCGTCGCCACGACGGGCCAGCGCCAGGTAGTTGACGTCGACCGGCGGGGCGACGCGGAAGCTGCGCGTCAACGGGTTGAAGCGCATGCCCGCCAGCTGCTGCAGCTCGAGCCCGGCGGCACGGCACCAGCCGGCCAGCTCGGAGGGGCGGATGAAGCGGTCGTAGGTGTGCGTGCCGCGTGGCAGCATGCCGGCCAGGTACTCGGCGCCGACGATCGCCAGCAGCCACGCCTGCGGGGTGCGGTTCAGGGTCGAGAAAGCCGCGCTGCCGCCGGGCCTGAGCAGCCGCGCGCAGGCGCGGACGGTCGAGTCGGGCTGCGGCACGTGCTCGAGCAGTTCCAGGCAGGTGACCAGGTCGTACTGCCCGGCCTCGCTGTCGACCAGCGCCTCCGCGGTGGCCTGGCGGTAGTCGACCGCGACCCCCGACTCGTGCAGGTGCAGGCGCGCCACCGCCAGCGGCGCCTCGCCCATGTCGATGCCGGTGACCGTCGCCCCGCGTGCGGCCATCGCCTCGGCCAGCAGCCCGCCGCCACAGCCGACGTCGAGCACCCGCTTGCCGGCGAGCCCGACCCGCTCGTCGATCCAGTCGACGCGCGCCGGGTTCATCCGGTGCAGCGGCCAGAACTCGCTGTCGGGATCCCACCAGCGCGAGGCGAGTTCCTCGAACTTGGCGACCTCGTGGTGATCGACGTTGGCTTGGGCTGTGGACATGCGCATCGGGTGCCGGTGGCAGCAGCGCGGGATTATACGTGACCGCGGCCGGTGGCAGGCGGCCGCCGGGCGAGGGCTCCCGTCAGCCGCCGTCCCCGGGCCGGTCGGCGGCCCCGATGCGCACCCCCCAGCGCTGGGCCGCGGCGACGATCTCGTCCTCGTCCAGCGTGGTCAGCCGGCGGCCGTTCAGCAGGTGCTGGCCGGCGACCCAGGCATCGCTGACGCGGCTGCGGTCGAGCGCGTAGACCAGCTGCGACAGCGGGTGGTACAGCGGCGCGGCCTCCAGGCCGCCGAGGTCGACCGCGATCACGTCCGCGGCCTTGCCCGGCAGCAGCGAGCCGATCTCGTCGTCGAGCCCGTAGGCGCGCGCCCCGTGCAGCGTGGCCAGGGTCAGCGCGCGCGCGGCCGGCAGGGCGCTGGCGTCGCCGGCGACCGCCTTGGCCAGCAGCGCCGCGCTGCGCAGCTCGCCGAGCAGGTCGAGGTCGTTGTTGCTGGCGGCGCCGTCGGTGCCGAGGGCCACGCAGGCGCCGGCGCGGTCGAGCGCGGCCACCGGGCAGAAGCCGCTGGCCAGCTTCAGGTTCGACTCCGGGCAGTGCACCACGCGCACCCCCGCGGCCGCGACCTGCTCGATCTCCGCGGGCTCGAGCTGGGTCATGTGCACCGCGACCAGCGAAGGGGTCAGCAGGCCGAGGCGCGCCAGCCGCGCCAGCGGCCGCTCGCCGTGGCGCGCGAGCGCCTCGCTGACCTCGTGGGCGGTCTCGTGGACGTGCATGTGGATCGGCAGGTCGAGCTCGTCGGCGAGCACCCGGATCCGTTCCAGCGGCGCGTCGGAGACGGTGTAGGGGGCGTGGGGCGCGAACGCGGTGCGGATCAGCGGGTCGTGGCGGAACTCGTCGTGCACCGCGAGCCCCTTGTCCAGGTACTCGTCGGCGCTGGCCGCCCAGGCGGTCGGGAAGTCGATCGCGATCAGGCCGATCACCGCGCGCAGCCCGGCCGCCGAGACGACCCGCGCGGTGACCTCGGGAAAGAAGTACATGTCGGCGAAGCAGGTGGTCCCGCTGCGCAGCATCTCCGCCGCCGCGAGCCGGCTGCCGTCGCGGATGAACTCCTCGCTGACCCAGCGCCCCTCGGCCGGCCAGATGTGCTCCTGCAGCCAGCGCATCAGCGGCAGGTCGTCGGCGAGGCCGCGCAGCAGCGTCATCGCGGCGTGGGTGTGGGCGTTGACCAGGCCGGGCAGCAGCGCGTGGCGGTCGAGCACGAGGTGCTGGCGCGGGGCGAAGCGGGCGTGCGCCTCGGCCTGCGGGCAGAGCGCGACGATGCGCCCGCCGTGCAGCGCCAGGCTGTGCCGCTCGAGCACCACGCCCTCGGGTTCGACCGGCACGATCCAGCGCGCGTCGAGCAGGGTGTCGATCTCGTGCATGCGCCGCAACTCGCTCATTTGCCTGGATTCTGCCGATTGTGGCACGCGCGAACGCGAGCGGCCAGCGGGTGTAAACTGCGCCGCCGAAACCCGCTTCCAAGAGCCACCCCGATGACCGTGCACGACACCATCCGCCCGATCCGCTGGGACGCCGACCGGCTCTGGCTGCTCGACCAGCGCGCACTGCCGGCGCGCGAGGTCTACCTCGACTACGACGATCCCGCCGCGGTGACGGAGGCGATCCGCGACATGGTGGTGCGCGGCGCGCCGGCGATCGGGGTCACCGCGGCCTACGCTGCGGTCCTGGCGGTGCGCCGTCGCTACGCCGCCGACCCCGCGGGCTGGCGCGCGGCGGTCGCCGCGGACCTCGCGCAGCTCGAGGCGGCACGCCCGACCGCGGTCAACCTGCACTGGGCGGTGGCGCGGATACGCCGCCGCCTGGCCGAACTCGACGGCGACCCGGTGCCCGCGCTGCTCGCCGAGGCGCAGGCGATCGAGGCGGAGGACCTGGCCGCGAACCGCGTCATGGGGCGGCTCGGGGCGGCGCTGATCGAACCGGGTACCGCGGCGGTAATGACCCACTGCAACGCCGGGGCGCTGGCCACCGCCGGTTTCGGCACCGCGCTCGGGGTGATCCGCCAGGCCTTTGCCGAGGGTCGGCTGGGGGAGGTGTATGCCGACGAGACCCGCCCGTGGCTGCAGGGGGCGCGCCTGACCGCCTGGGAGCTGGCCCGCGAGGGCATCCCGGCGACGCTGCTGTGCGAGGGGGCCGCGGCGGCACTGCTGCGTAGCGGGCGGGTCAGCTGGGTGATCGTCGGTGCCGACCGGGTCGCCGCCAACGGCGATGTCGCCAACAAGATCGGCACCTACGGGCTGGCGGTGCTGGCGCGCCACCACGGCGTGCGCACGATGGTCGTCGCCCCGACCTCGACCGTCGACCTGGCGCTGGCCGACGGCGACGCGATACCGATCGAGCAGCGCGCCCCGGAGGAGGTGCTCTGCTGCGCCGGGCAGGCCGTCGCCGCGACCGGCGTGGCGGCCTGGAACCCGGCCTTCGACATCACCCCGGCGGCGCTGGTCGACGTCCTCGTGACCGAACGCGGGGTGGTGCACGGGCCGACCCGCGAAGCCGTCGCCGCGCTGTTCGAACGGCCTCCGAGTTGAGCCGTATTGCCGTTCGGCCGAGGTCGAAAACCGTGCTCCCCGGACCGCCAGCCCGTCGCCAGCCCTCGCCTGGGCGCTTCTGAGCGGTTTTCGCGGGATGCAAGGGGTGGAGGCGGTGTGTTAAATTAGCGGGCTTACAGGAGGCCGAATACGCCTCGTCCCGCACCCCCCCGGAGACCCCGCCGCCGATGGCTGAATTCGCCAAGGAAATCCTGCAGGTCAACCTCGAAGACGAGATGGAGCAGTCCTACCTGGACTACGCCATGAGCGTCATCATCGGCCGCGCGCTGCCGGATGCACGCGACGGCCTGAAGCCGGTGCACCGCCGCGTGCTCTACGCGATGAGCGTCCTCGGCAACGACTGGAACAAGCCCTACAAGAAATCGGCACGTGTCGTCGGCGACGTCATCGGCAAGTACCACCCGCACGGGGATTCAGCGGTCTACGACACCATCGTGCGCATGGCCCAGCCGTTCTCGCTGCGCTACCTGCTGGTCGACGGCCAGGGCAACTTCGGCTCGGTCGACGGCGATGCCCCGGCGGCGATGCGCTACACCGAGGTGCGCATGTCGCGCCTGGCGCACGAGCTGCTGGCCGACCTGGACAAGGAGACGGTCGACTTCGTCCCCAACTACGACGAGTCGGAGCGCGAGCCCACGGTGTTCCCGACCCGGGTGCCGAACCTGCTGATCAACGGCTCCGCCGGCATCGCGGTGGGCATGGCGACCAACATCCCGCCGCACAACCTCGGCGAGGTGATCGACGCCTGCGTCGCGCTGATCGACGCGCCGGAGACCACCATCGACGGGCTGATGCAGCTGCTGCCCGGCCCGGACTTCCCGACCGCCGCCCTGATCAACGGCGCCGCCGGGATCCGCGAGGCGTACCACACCGGGCGCGGGCGCATCTACATGCGCGCCCGCCACGCCTTCGAGGTCGACCCGCGCAGCGGCCGCGAGGCGATCATCATCAACGAGCTGCCGTACCAGGTGAACAAGGCGCGGCTGATCGAGAAGATCGCCGAGCTGGTCAAGGACAAGAAGCTCGAGGGCATCGCCGAGCTGCGCGACGAGTCGGACAAGGACGGCCTGCGCGTGGTGATCGAGCTGCGCCGCGGCGAGGTCGCCGAGGTGGTGCTGAACAACCTGTTCCAGCACACCCAGCTGCAGAGCGTGTTCGGCATCAACATGGTCGCGCTGCGCGACGGCCAGCCGATGCTGCTGAACCTCAAGCAGCTGCTCGAGGCGTTCCTCAAGCACCGCCGCGAGGTGGTCACCCGGCGCACCGTCTACGACCTGCGCAAGGCGCGCGAGCGGGCCCACATCCTCGAGGGCCTGGCGGTCGCGCTGGCCAACATCGACGAGGTGATCGCGCTGATCAAGGGCTCGGCCAGCCCGGCCGAGGCGAAGCAGGGGCTGATCCAGCGGGCCTGGGGCTCGGAGCTGGTCGGCGAGCTGCTCGAGCGCGCCGGCGACGGCATGACCCGGCCCGACGACCTGGCCGAGGCGTTCGGCCTGCACGGCGACGGCTACTGGCTCTCGGAGGCCCAGGCACAGGCGATCCTGGACCTCAGGCTGCACCGCCTGACCGGCCTTGAGAAGGACAAAATCGTCAGTGAATACAAAGAAATAGTAGATAAAATTCATGAGCTGGGTAAGATCCTGGCGAGCCCGGTGCGGCTGATGGAGGTGATCCGCGCCGAGCTGGTCGAGCTGCGCGAGCGCTACGCCGACGCGCGCCGCACCGAGATCGTCGCCGAGCACATGGACCTCAGCCTCGAGGACCTGATCAGCGAGCAGGACATGGTGGTCACGCTGTCCCACGCCGGCTACGCCAAGACCCAGTCGCTCGACGACTACCGCGCGCAGCGCCGCGGCGGTCGCGGCAAGAGCGCCACGCGGATGAAGGACGAGGACTTCATCGACCGGCTGTTCATCGCCAACACCCACGACACCATCCTCTGCTTCTCCAGCCACGGCCGGGTCTACTGGCTCAAGGTCTACGAGTTGCCGCAGGCCAGCCGCACCGCCCGCGGCAAGCCGATCGTCAACCTGCTGCCGCTGGCCGAGGGCGAGCGGATCCACACCATCCTGCCGGTGCGCGACTTCGGCGACGGCCGCTACGTGCTGCTGGCGACGCGCCGCGGCACGATGAAGAAGACCCCGCTGATCGACTACTCGCGGCCGCGCGCCGGCGGCATCATCGCGATCGACCTGGCCGACGGGGACGGCCTGGTCGGCGCCGCGCTGACCGACGGCAGCCAGGAGGTGATGCTGCTCTCCAGCGCCGGCAAGGCGGTGCGCTTCGCCGAGGGCGAGGTGCGCAGCATGGGCCGCAACGCCCGCGGCGTGCGCGGCATCCGCCTCGCGGCCGGCCAGGAGGTGATCGCGCTGATCCTGCTCGACGGCCCCGGCACGATCCTGACCGCGACCAGCAACGGCTACGGCAAGCGCACCCCGGTCGACGAGTACCCGCTGCACGGCCGCGGCGGCCAGGGGGTGATCTCGATCCGCACCAGCGAGCGCAACGGCACCGTGGTCGGCGCGGTGCTGGTCGAGGACGACGGCGAGGTGATGCTGATCAGCAACGTCGGCGCGCTGGTGCGCACGCCGGTCGACGGCATCAGCCTGATGAGCCGCGCCACCCAGGGCGTGACGCTGATGTCGCTCGGCGACGGCGAGCGCCTGGTCGGCCTGCAGAAGGTGGTGCGCCTCGGCGACGAGAACGGCGAGGACGCTGACGGCGACGAGGCCGACGCCGCGCCGGATGGCGAGCCGTCCGCCTGATCCGGTTCCCGATCCAACCCATTCACTGCTGAGATCTACGGAGAGACCGATGGCACGTGTCTACAACTTCAGCGCCGGCCCCGCCGTGCTGCCGCTCGAGGTCCTGGAACAGGCGCGCGAGGAGCTGGTCGACTGGCATGGCAGCGGCATGTCGGTGATGGAGATGAGCCATCGCGGCAAGGAGTTCGTCGCCATCGCGGCCCAGGCCGAGGCCGACCTGCGCGAACTGCTGGCGATCCCCGCGAACTACAAGGTGCTGTTCCTGCAGGGCGGGGCGACCGCCCAGTTCAGCGCGGTGCCGCTGAACCTGCTGCGCGGCAAGGCCAGCGCCGACTACGTCAACACCGGCGCCTGGTCGAAGAAGGCGATCGCCGAGGCGAAACGCTACGGCCAGGTCGGGGTCGCCGGCAGCAGCGAGCCGAGCAACTTCACCACGGTGCCGCGCCAGGCCGAGCTGCGGCTCGACCCGGACGCCGCCTACGTCCACTACACCCCGAACGAGACCATCGGCGGCGTCGAGTTCCCCTACGTGCCCGACACCGGCGGCGTGCCGCTGGTCGCCGACTTCTCGTCGACGCTGCTGTCGCGCCCAATCGACGTCAGCCGCTTCGGCCTGGTCTACGCCGGCGCGCAGAAGAACATCGGCCCCGCCGGCCTGACCGTGGTGGTCGTCCGTGAGGACCTGGTCGGCCACGCCGCGGCGCACTGCCCGGCGCTGCTCGACTACGCGATCCAGGTCGAGAACGAGTCGATGTACAACACCCCGCCGACCTACGCCTGGTACCTCGCCGGCCTGGTGTTCCAGCGGCTGAAGCGCCACGGCGGCCTGGCCGCGATGGCCGAGGTGAACCGGCGCAAGGCGGCGAAGCTCTACGCCGCGATCGACAACTCGCCGTTCTACTCGAACCCGGTCGACCCGGAGTGCCGCTCGTGGATGAACGTCCCGTTCGTGCTCGCCGACGCCGGGCTCGACGCGCGCTTCCTGGCCGAGGCCAAGGCGGCCGGGCTGACCACGCTGAAGGGCCACCGCTCGGTCGGCGGCATGCGCGCGAGCATCTACAACGCGATGCCGGAGGCCGGCGTCGACGCGCTGATCGCGTTCATGGCCGAGTTCGAGCGGACTGCGGGCTGAGGGAGACCGACGGATGTTCAAGATCCTCACGCTGAACAACATCTCGGTCAAGGGACTCGAGCTGCTGCCGCGCGACCGCTACGAGGTCGCCTCCGAGATCCAGCACCCGGACGCGATCATGGTGCGCTCGTTCAAGATGCACGAGATGCCGATCCCGGAGACGGTCAAGGCGGTCGGGCGCGCCGGCGCGGGGGTCAACAACATCCCGGTCGAGGCGCTGGGCAAGCGCGGCATCGTCGTGTTCAACGCCCCGGGGGCGAACGCCAACGCGGTCAAGGAGCTGGTGCTGGCGGGCATGCTGCTGGCCGCGCGCAACATCTGCCAGGCGTGGGACTATGCCCGCGGCCTCGAGGGCGACGACGGCACGCTGCACAAGGCGGTCGAGGAGGGGAAGAAGCGCTTCGCCGGCTTCGAGCTGCCCGGGCGCACCCTCGGCGTGATCGGCCTCGGCGCGATCGGCGTGCAGGTGGCCAACGCCGCGCACACGCTGGGCATGCGCGTGGTCGGCTTCGACCCGGAGATCACCGTGTCGCGGGCCTGGCAGCTGTCGTCGAGCGTGCAGCAGGCGGGCAGCGTCGACGAGCTGCTGCGCCGCGCCGACTTCGTCACCTGCCACGTGCCGCTGGTGCCGGCGACGCGCAACCTGGTCAACGCCGAGCGGCTGCGCACGATGAAGCAGGGGGCGGTGCTGCTGAACTTCGCCCGCGACGGCATCATCGACGACGCCGCGGCGATCGCCGCGCTCGATTCCGGCCGGCTCTACGCCTACGTCTGCGACTTCCCCAGCAACCTGCTGAAGGGCCACCCGCGGGTGATCGCGCTGCCGCACCTCGGCGCCTCCACGCGCGAGGCCGAGGAGAACTGCGCGGTGATGGTCGCCGACCAGCTGCGCGGCTACCTGGAGCACGGCGAGGTGCGCAACTCGGTCAACTTCCCGGAGGTGATCATGCCGCGCAACGGCGGCTACCGGATGGCCGTGGTCAACGCCAACGTGCCGAACATGCTCGGCCAGATCTCGACCGCGCTGGCCGACGCCGGGCTCAACATCATCGACATGCTGAACAAGTCGCGCGGCAATCTGGCCTACACTCTGGTGGACGTCGAGGATTCGATCCCGGAACAACTGGTCTCCCAGATCGCCAAGATCGAGGGCGTGATGTCGGTTCGCACGCTCTGACAACACCCGGCCGACTGTCGATATAGAACCCTATGCCCGAAGCAGACGACCACCGCCTGGCGTCGATCCGCGACCAGATCGACACCATCGACGACCAGCTCCACGAGTTGATCAACCGTCGGGCAGCCTGCGCCCAGGCGGTTGCCGAGATCAAGCGCGCGGGCGGCGGCGAGGCGCAGTTCTACCGCCCCGAGCGCGAGGCGCAGGTGCTGCGCCGGGTGCTGGCCAGCTCGAAGGGGCCGCTGCACCCCGAGGAGATGGCGCGGCTGTTCCGCGAGATCATGTCGGCCTGCCTGGCGCTCGAGGAGCCGCTGACCATCGCCTTCCTCGGGCCCGAGGGCACCTTCACCCAGGCCGCCGCGCTGAAGCACTTCGGCCACTCGGTGAAGACCCTGGCGCTGCCGGCGATCGACGAGGTGTTCCGCGAGGTCGAGGCCGGGGGGGCGCAGTACGGCGTGGTCCCGGTGGAGAACTCGACCGAGGGGGTGATCAACCACACCCTGGACATGTTCGTGCAGTCGCCGCTGAAGATCTCCGGCGAGGTCGAGATCCGCATCCACCAGCACCTGATCGGGCGGCCGGCGGAGCTCGGCCAGGTGGCACGGATCTTCTCGCACCAGCAGTCGCTGGCGCAGTGCCGCGAGTGGCTCGACGCCAACCTGCCCCGGGCCGAGCGGGTCGCGGTCAGCAGCAACGCGGAGGCGGCCCGCCGCGCCCGCGAGGAGCCCCACAGCGTCGCCATCGCCGGCGAGACCGCGGCGCAGATCTACGGCCTCGAGCTGCTGGCGCGCAACATCGAGGACGAGCCGGACAACACCACGCGCTTCCTGATCATCGGCAAGCAGGGCGTGCCGCCGAGCGGCCACGACAAGACCACGCTGCTGATCTCGGCGCCGAACAAGCCGGGCGCGCTCTACCACCTGCTCGAGCCGCTGGCGCGCAACAAGGTCAGCATGACGCGGATCGAGTCGCGCCCGTCGCGCCGCGGCATGTGGGACTACGTCTTCTTCGTCGACGTCGCCGGCCACGTCGATGACCCGGCGCTGAAGAGCGCCTTCGCCGACCTGCGCGGCGAGGCCTCGCTGTTCAAGGTGCTCGGCTCCTACCCGGTGGCCGTGCTGTGACCAGGCAACCCAGGATCGACCGATGACCGACCCGAACCGCTTCTCCGCCCTCGCTGCCCCCGGCGTGCGCGCGCTGCGCCCCTACGAGCCCGGCAAGCCCGAATCCGAGCTCGGCCGCGAGCTCGGCATCAGCGACATCGCCAAGCTCGCCTCGAACGAGAACCCGCTCGGCCCGAGCCCCAAGGCGCAGGCGGCGCTGGCGGAGGCGCTCGGCACGCTGCACCGCTACCCCGACGGCGGCGCCTTCGAGCTGAAGGCGCGGCTCGCCGCCCACCACGGCGTGGCGCCGGAACGGATCACCCTGGGCAACGGCTCGAACGAGGTGATCGAGCTGGTGATCCGCACCTTCGTCACGCCGGCCGACAGCGTGGTCTTCGCCGAGCACGCGTTCATCGTCTACAAGCTCGCCGCGCAGGCCCACGGCGTGCGCGGCGTCGAGGTCAAGGCGCGCGACTACGGCCACGACCTCGCCGCGATGCGCGCCGCGGTCGACGCCACCACCCGCGTGGTGTTCATCGCCAACCCGAACAACCCGACCGGC
>DATCZX010000128.1:0-8471 GCA_036525695.1 Gammaproteobacteria bacterium
CAGTAGCAGCAGGCGTTGGCGGTCGGGTGGCATCAGGGTCTCGACTGCGGCGATCGCACGACCCGTGCGGAGCGCGCTGTGGCGGTTGCGCGGGGGCGCCGGGGTGCGGCCCTGGCGGGCGGGCTCAGCGGGCGCGATGCAGGGTCGTTGCGCCGGCCCGTGACGGCCGGCGTTGACCTGTTCTTAGGAACCCGCGCGCCGCCAGGCAGCGGCGCGCGGGAGCGCGCGGTGTCGCTTACCAGCGCGGGGCGCGACGGGGCGGGCGGTTCTGGTTGTCGGTGCGCGGACGCGCCTCGTTGACGCGCAGGTTGCGGCCACGCAGCGGGGCGCCGTCGAGCTGGCGGATCGCCTCCTCGGCCTCTTCCTTGCCAGGCATTTCCACGAAGCCGAAACCCTTCGACTGGCCGGTCGTGCGATCCATGATGATCTTCGCGGAGGTCACCTCGCCGAAGGCGGCGAACGCCTCGCGCAGTTCGTCATCGGTCAGCTGGTAGGAGAGATTGCCGACATAGATATTGGTCATTCCGAAACGTCCTCGATCAGCACCGTTGATCACATTGATCATCAGCACTCAACCAACGGCGCGGGAATCGAGGACTGACGGGCGCGGGCTGCGCCAGCTGGCTACCTGCGGCGCAACCCGCCGGAAGCCTGTTTCTTTTACGAGCAACGCGGCTAGGTACCCCGTCAGTCACAAGCGAAGTCGCTGTCACTCTGGCATCGAAGCGAACAGGCGTCAAGTACCTAAGGCCACTCCGTTTTTCGCGGATCAGGGTGACTCCGGGCGAGCTTGGCGACTACCCGGCCAGGCCCAGCCCGCGCACCAGCCAGGGCACCAGCAGCGCGGTCACGAACGCCGACAGCGCCATCGCCAGGCCGGAGAAGGCGCCCATCTCGGCGCTGACCTGGAACGCGCGCGCGGTGCCGATACCGTGCGAGGTGACGCCCATCGCCACGCCGCGCACCGCGTCGTCGTCGATCCCGAGCCAGTCGAACAGCCGCGTGCCGAACACCGCGCCGAGGATCCCGGTGGCGACCACCAGCACCGCGGTCAGCGACGGCAGCCCGCCGATCTTGTCGGCGATGCCCATCGCCACCGGCGCGGTGACCGACTTCGGCGCCAGCGACAGCAGCGTCTCCGGGCTGGCGCCGAGCAGCAGGCCGACGCCGATCGCGCTCAGCGCCGCGACCACCACCCCGACCACCAGGCTCAGCGCGATCGGCAGCCACAGCCGGCGCAGCTTGCCGAGCTGGCGGTAGAGCGGCAACGCCAGCGCGACGGTGGCCGGGCCGAGCAGGAAGTGGACGAACTGGGCGCCGGCGAAGTAGGTCGCGTAGCTCGTGCGCGTGGTGACCAGCACCACGATCAGCAGGCCGACGGCGAGCGCGACCGGGTTCAGCAGCGGGTTCTCGCCGGCCCGGCGGTAGAGGGCGTGGGCGGCCAGGTAGGCCAGCAGCGTCACCGTCAGCCAGAGCAGCGGCGAGGCCGACAGGTAGACCCACAGGCGGCCGAGGTCGCTGCTACTGGCCATCGGCCGGCTCCGCGGGCGCCAGCCGGCGCACCAGCCAGCGCAGCACCAGCGCGGTGACCACCAGCGTCACCAGCGTGCTGACCACCAGCGCCGCGACGATCGGCAACCACTCGCCCTGGAGCCGCGCGGCGTGCACCATCACCCCGACGCCGGCGGGCACGAACAGCAGCGACAGGTGGCTCAGCAGGGTGTCGGCTGCCGCATCCGGGGCGGCCGCGCCGCGCCGCAGCACCAGCGTCAGCAGCAGCAGCAGCATGCCGATCACCGGGCCGGGAATCGGCACCCCGACGCCGACCGCCAGCACCTCGCCGACCAGCTGGTAGGCGAGCAGCAGCGCGAAGCCGGTGAGCGCGGACACCGCCGGAGCCGTCAGCGGTAGTAGTCGACCAGCTGCAGCATCAGGTCGAGGGGCTCGGCCCCGCTGGTGACGCTGACCCGCTGGCGACCGTCGTGCGACACCGCCGGGTGCCCTTCGCCGAAGCTGGAGCCGGTCGCGTTGTCGACCACCTGCACCCCCTCGAGCCGCTCGAACGGCCGCCCCGGCGCGTAGTAGAGGCGCAGCCGCACGCGGCCCTGCGGCGGCAGCACGAGGCGCAGCTTGGCGATCCCGGTCGGCACGTGGAGCAGCCAGTCGGCCCCCTCCTGGGTGAAATCGCCGACCCCGTTCACCGGCGTCAGCGTCGTGCCGGGGCTGGCGCAGGCGCCCAGCAGCAGCGCGCCGAGCAGCACCGCGAGGACGGAGACGCGGCGGCGGGTCATGCCTCGCGCCCCTCCCCGGCCAGCCAGGCCTCGACCACCGGCGCCGCGGCGCGGAACGCCTCGACCCCGGCAGGCACCCCGCAGTAGACCGTCGCGTGCAGCAGCGCGTCGCGGACCTCCTCGACGCTGCAGCCGTTGCGCAGCGCGCCGCGGACGTGGGTCGCGATCTCGTGCGAGGCGCGCAGCGCGACCAGGATGCCGAGGGTGACCAGGCTGCGCGTCGGCCGCGGCAGCGCCTGCTGCTGCCACGCGGTGCCCCAGGCGTGCGCGGTGACCAGCTCCTGCAGCGGCTGCGAGAACGCGCTGGCCGCGGCCAGCGCACGGTCCACGTAGGCGTCGCCGAGCACCTCGCGGCGCGTCTGCATCCCCTTCTCGTAACGCTCGTCGCTCATCTCTCACTCTCCATCTTCGGTTGTCGAGGACCCGGGCACGCCGCCCGGGCGCAGCCACCACAGGAATGCCGACGCGCTGATGCCGGCCGAGCCGAACACCATCGCCATCACCATGATCTGGTAGCGCACGGCGACCAGCGGCGAGACCCCGGAGAGGATCTGCCCGGTCATCATCCCCGGCAGCGACACCAGGCCGACCGCCAGCAGGGCGTTGACCTGCGGGATCATCGCCGCGCGCAGCGCGATGCGCCGGGCGCGCAGCGGGTCCGGCTGCGCCTCCAGTTCGGCGGTGTAGCGCTCGGCCGCCAGGCTGACCGCGTTCATCGCGTTGGCGAACACCATGCCGGCGAGCGGGATCATCACCTTCGGCGCGTACCACGGGTCCGCCGCCAGCACCCCCTGGGTCACCAGCAGCAGCGTGGCGATGCCGCCGAGCGCGATCGCGCCGAGCGCGCGCAGGAACAGCCCGGTACTGCGCCGCTCGAGCGGCTGCAGCGCGATCCAGCCGCTGGCCAGCAGCATCACCGACAGGATCAGCAGCACCAGCGGCGGGCTGTCGGCGCCGAAGATGTAGGCCAGCAGGTAGCCGATCAGCAGCAGCTGGCCGAGCATCCGCGCGACCGCGACCAGCGCGTCGCGCGTGCCCAGCGACCAGCGCCAGATGATCACCAGCGTCACCGCAACGGGGACGAAGGCGAGCGCCAGGCGCCACACCGGGATGGTCTCGATCGCTCCGCCCATGCTTCGTTTGCGCCCTCGGCCGCGCCGCCGCCCGTGGCAGCATAGTAAAGCCGGCCGGCACCGGCGGGGAACGCGCGACGCGCCGCGTCAGCGGCCCAGCGCGGAGAGATCGAGGCGCCCGTCGCGCAGCGGCGGGCACCAGAAGTAGGCCCCGGTCAGCGGCCGGGTGAAGCGGAACAGCGCGTCGGCGATGCCGTCCTCGACGCCGGCCATCCGTTGCAGCAGGGCCTCGAAGGCCGCGCACGAGTGGCCGAAGGCGGTGAACACCAGGCCCGCGCGAGGGCCCTCGGCCCACGGCATCGAGCGCCGCAGCACGAACGCCTGCGGGGTGAAGCTCTCCTGCGCGGTGCGCTTGACGTGGGCCGACGGCGGCGCGTCGGCGAGTTCCTGGTTGTCGCTGCGGCGCCGGCCGATGACGTGATCCTGCTCGGCCTGCGGCAGCGCCGCGAAATGGTCGAGGTCGTGCTGCCACTGCTGCACCGCGACGAAACTCGAACCGTCGAGACCCGGCCCGCGACCGCTGGCCAGTGCCGCGGCCGCGGCGGCTTCGCCCTCCGGGTTCTCGGTGCCGTCCTCGTAGCCGGTGAGATCATGGCCGTCCGCGTAGAGGAAGGCGTCCAGCGCCTGCTCCAGCTGCAGCCCGGGGGCCACGGCCCGCTCGAGCGCCCGCCCGCGGTGCAGCAGCTCGCCACGATCCGTGCCGCGCAGCCAGCACCACAGCGCGCCGCCGGTGGCGGGCACCTCGAAGCCGGCCCCGCTGTGCCGGGGAAACCCCTGCAGGCCTTCGATCCGCCCGCCGACCGCGGCCACCAGCGAGGCGCCCAGCCCGGCCACCGTGCTCTCGCCGTCCACCAGCGCAGCGAGCGCGGCCAGCGCCGCGCCGGGGTCGCCGTCGGGCCTGGCGACGAAGGTCAGGTAGCGTGCGAGGGGTGGCAGCGGGGCGAGGATGCCGGGCTGGGGCTGGGACATGGGTCTGCTCCGTCAGGTGGCCGCTGCCCGGCCTGCCCGCCGGCCGGCGGCCAGCGGGTGGGCGGGGCCGACGGGCAGCCGCGGTGGGGCGGTCATCGCTGCGCGCACCGCGCGCGGGTCTCAGTGGACGTGGCCGTGCTCGAGCTCTTCCGCGGTCGCCGCGCGCACCGCCTCGACGGTGACGTCGAAGTGCAGCACGTGGCCGGCGAGCGGGTGGTTGCCGTCGACGGTGACGCCGTTGTCGCTGACCTCGGTGACCACCACCGGGTGCGAGTTGCCGGCGCCGTCGCTGGCCTCGAAGCGCATCCCCGGCTGCAGGTCCTCGACCCCCTCGAAGGCCTCCTGGGGGACCACCTGGATCAGCCCCTGGTTGACCTCGCCGTAGCCGTCGGCCGGCTGCACCGTGACCCGCAGGCTGTCGCCGACCGCCCTCCCGGTCAGCTCGCGCTCGAGCCCGGGGATGATGTTGCTGGCGCCGTGCAGGTAGCTCAAAGGGTCACGCCCGGCGGAGGAGTCGAGCTCGTCGCCGTCGGCGTTGGTCAGGCGGTAGTGGATCGACACGACGCACTGGTCTGCAATGTTCATCATTTCTCCTGGTTGGGGGCCGGCCGACGGGCCGGCGAGGGGGCAGCTTAACCGCTGGGCGGCGCCGCGGTGCTGACCTGACGCAGCCGCGAGGGCGCGCGGCACGCTGCGTGGGGTGGGCCGTCGCGCCGCTGCCGCGGGTTCAGTCGCCGCCGGCCTGGCCCATGTACTTGGCCATGTTGGCGTCCATCCGCCGCAGCCGCTCGCCGAGCACGCGCATCACGTGCAGCGAGAACGCCGGGAAGCGTTGCACCATCTCGAGGAAGCTGGTGCGGTCCATCGACACCAGCCGGCAGTCGCTGCGCGCGGTCACGGTGGCGCTGCGGGTGCGCGTGTCGATCAGCGCGAGCTCGCCGAAGAGGCTCCCCGCCCCGGCACGCTCGACGGTCTGGCCGCTGACCTGGATGTCGACCTCGCCGTCGAGGATCACGTACATCACCGCGCCCGCCTCCCCCTGCTCGAAGATCGTTTCGCCTGCCGCGCGGGACTCCACCGATTTCGACTCCCGGAACAGTTCGACTAGGTCCATGACTGGTCTCCTTGCTGTGCTTCGCGCCGTGCCGGTGCTGACCTTGCAGCGCATCCCTATCACCTACAACGCCTTCATTCTAGGCGGAAATCTCCAGTCTGCACGGAATCCGCCAGGCACCCCGGGCCGCGGCGCCGGGGCAGCGCCGCGGTCCCCGGCCAGGGCCGGCACGTCAGCTGGCCGGGGTCAGGCCGAGCAGTTCCAGCAGCCGCGCGGCCGCCGGCGCGTCCGCCACCAGTCGCTCCTTGGTGCGCTTGGGCAGCCGCTTGACCCGGTGCTCGGCACGCGACGCCAGCGCGCGGCTGCCGAGGCGCACCTGGTAGACCAGCAACAGCGGGGCCTGGGCACGCAGGTACCTGGAGCCGCGCGGGCCGCCGCCGGCATGCTCGCCGAGACGGCGGGCGACGTCGGTCGCGATGCCGGTGTAGAGCGCACCGCGGCACGTGCGCACCAGGTAGAGGGACCACTCGGCCATCACGCTGCGCGGGATGCAGCCGCCCCGTCCACGCGGGTCCGGGGCGCTGCCGGGAAGCCGGCGACGTGCCGCGCCGTCTCAGGCCCGCGGTGCGGCGGCCTTGATCTCGTCGCTGGCCTGGTCGGCGAACTTGGCGAAGTTGGCGTGGAACAGCTCGGCCAGCTTCTTCGCCTGCGCGTCGTAGGCGGCCCGGTCGGCCCAGGCGTTCTTCGGCACCAGCACCTCGGCCGGCACGCCGGGGCAGCTGGTCGGCACGCCGACGCCGAACACCGGGTCGGCAACCGTCTCGACGCCGTCGAGCGCGCCGGAGTGGATCGCGTCGATGATCGCGCGGGTGTGGGCGATGCTCATCCGCTTGCCGACCCCGTACGGGCCGCCGGTCCAGCCGGTGTTCACCAGCCAGACCCTGGCCCCGGTCTGGCGGATGCGCGCGGCGAGCAGCTCGGCGTACTTGGTCGGGTGCCAGACCAGGAACGGCGCGCCGAAGCACGACGAGAAGGTCGCCTGCGGCTCGGTGACGCCCATCTCGGTGCCGGCCACCTTGGCGGTGTAGCCGCTGATGAAGTGGTACATCGCCTGCGCCGGGTCGAGGCGGCTGACCGGGGGCAGCACGCTGAAGGCGTCGCAGGTCAGGAACACCACGTTCTTCGGCACGCCGCCGGTGCCGGGGATCTTGGCGTTGGCGATGTACTCGACCGGGTACGAGCAGCGGGTGTTCTCGGTGATCGACTTGTCGGTGTAGTCGACGGTGCGCTTGGCCGGGTCGAAGACCACGTTCTCGAGCACCGCGCCGAAGCGGATCGCGTTGTAGATGTCGGGCTCCGCCTCCTTGGAGAGGTCGATCACCTTGGCGTAGCAGCCGCCCTCGATGTTGAACACGCCGTCGTCGGTCCAGCAGTGCTCGTCGTCGCCGATCAGCTTGCGCTTCGGGTCGGCCGAGAGCGTGGTCTTGCCGGTGCCGGAGAGGCCGAAGAAGATGCTGACGTCGCCGTCCGGCCCCTCGTTGGCCGAGCAGTGCATCGACAGCACGCCCCTCTTCGGCATCAGGTAGTTCATGATCGTGAACACGCCCTTCTTCATCTCGCCGGCGTACTCGGTGCCGAGGATCACGAACTCGCCGCGCTTCAGGCACAGGCTGATGCTGGTCGACGAGGTCATCCCGGCGAGCAGCGGGTTGGCCGGGAAGCGGCCGGCGTTGTAGATCACGTAGTCGGGCGTGCCGAACTCGGCGAGCTGCGCCGGGGTCGGGCGGATCAGCATGTTGTGCATGAACAGCGCGTGGTAGGCGCGCTCGCAGACGACGCGGACCTTGACCCGGTGCTTCTCGTCCCAGCCGGCGAAGCCGTCGACCACGTAGAGGCGGTCACGGGTGTTCAGGTAGTCGATCGCGCTCTGCTTCTTGATCCCGAACACGCTGTCGTCGAGGCTGATGTTGACGTCGCCCCACCAGACGTCGTCGAGCACCTCGGCGTGGCCGACCACGCGCTTGTCCTTCGGGCTGCGCCCGGTCTTGGCCCCGGAGAGCGCGATCAGCGCCCCGTTGGCGGCGATCGCCGTGCCGGGCTCGTGGCGCATCGCCTCCTCGTAGAGGACCGCGGGGCTGGCGTTGCGCAGCACGTCGGCAACCTTGATGCCGTGGGAATCGAGCGTGAACGAACTCATCGGAATCCTCGCCTGGTCGAGAGGGGGTACGCTGGGGAACGCGCATTTTGTCAGAAAATCCTCGCGGTTCAACCCGCTAAGGTCAGCTAATGGCTATCCTGGGGGTATGTCGAGCCGCCTGAGCGCCGTCGCCTGCCTGCTGCTGCTGCTCGCCGGCCCCGCCCGGGGCGCCGGGCCGGGGCTGTTCGACGGCCACATCCACTACAGTGCCAGCGCCTGGGAGAGCGTGCCCGCCGAGCGCGCCCTGGAGCTGCTGCGGCGCGCCGGCATCGAGCGCGCGCTGGTCTCCAGCACCCCGGTCGAGGGCACCCTGCGGCTGCACGCGCTGGCCCCGGAGCTGATCGTCCCCGAGCTGCGCCCGTACCGCAGCCGCGACGACATGGCCAGCTGGCACCGCGACCCGGCGCTGGTCGACTACGTCGCCGGCCTGCTCGCTCCCGGCCACCCGTTCGTCGGCCTCGGCGAGGTCCACCTGCAGGCCGGTGACGTCGGCTCCCCGGAGCTCGACCGGCTGCTGGCGCTGGCGCTGGAGCACCGCCTGTTCGTCCACGCCCACACCGACGTCGCCGGGGTCGAGGCCCTGCTGGCGCGCGCGCCGCGCCTGGGCGTGCTGTGGGCGCATGCCGGCTTCAGCGCCCGGCCGCCGGCGATCGCCGCGCTGCTCGAGCGCCACCCCGCGGTGGTCGCGGAGCTCTCCTACCGCTACGACGAGCTGCTCGACGACGGACGTCTCGAGCCGGCCTGGCGCGAGCTGCTGCTGCGCTACCCCGAGCGCTTCGTGCTCGGCAGCGACACCTGGGTCGCCGAGCGCTGGGACGCGCTCGCCG
>DATCZX010000129.1:0-13992 GCA_036525695.1 Gammaproteobacteria bacterium
AGGCAACCTCGGCGTGCGCTCTACGGCACTCGGGATCGGGGTCTCGTCGTAGGCCACGCCGGCACGCCAGGTCCACTGCCGGACCGGCCGGTACTCCATGCCGAGCGAGTAGCGCAGGCTGTCGTCCCAAGCGCCAGGGTCGGGTTGAGGTTGAGCGTCAGCAGGTCCGACCTGATCGCGTGGTAGCGTCCCGCCCAGCCGTCGTCGTACTCGGTGACCAGGCCGAAGGGTGCGTTGATCCCGAGGCCGAATTTGAGCCGTCTGGTCAGGTCACGGACGTAGTAGAGATTGGGCACGAGCCCGACGGCGCCGCCATCCTCGCCGTTCCCGGTCTCGATCGTGGTTCCACCGAGTTGAGGGTTGCGGCTGGATTCCCCGGAGAACTCGGCCTGCGGCACGATGACGTGGAGCGCGGCAGCTGCCTGCGTGCCGTCGAGGTAGGTGATCCCCGCCGGGTTGAAGAACAGCGTACCGGGGCTGTCGGCCGCCGCCGAGGCGCCCGAGACCGCGCGCCCGACTTCGTGCACGCCCTGCTCGACGACCAGGAATCCCGCGGCGCGCGACTCTGCGGCGAGCAGGGCCAGTGCAGCGGCTACGGCGGTGCGCCACGCGGATAGCGTGCGAATGGTTGCCCCCATTTGCCACCTCCCCCGGAGCGGTGGTCGTTCATCGGGCGCAGCGCCACGTTCCGCAGTTCGACCGTGCCCGCGAGGGGCCGCTCAATCCAGGTGCGCCTGCAGCGGCAGCAGCCAGCGCACCAGCGCCGGTAACAGCAGCATGGCACCGAGCATGTTCACCAGGAACATGAAGGTCAGCAGGATGCCCATGTCGACCTGGAACTGCAGCGGCGAGAAGATCCAGGTGGCGACGCCGATCGCCAGGGTCACCGCGGTGAACAGCACGCCGGTGCCGGTGATCGCCAACGTCTTGCGGTACGCCGCCCTGATGTGCCTGCCCTTGCGCAGCTGTTCCTGGAAGCGGCTGTAGATGTAGATGCCGTAGTCGACCCCGACGCCGATACCCAGCGCCACCACCGGCAGCGTGTTGCTCTTCAGGCCGATCTCGAGCAGGTTCATCAGCGCGTAGGCGAGCAGCGAGACCAGCCCCAGCGGCAGCACGA
Organism: Gammaproteobacteria bacterium; assembly: GCA_036525695.1. Taxonomy (GTDB): domain Bacteria; phylum Pseudomonadota; class Gammaproteobacteria; order QNFN01; family QNFN01; genus DATCZX01. The sequence goes on from DATCZX010000129.1 coordinate 1,121, forward strand.
TGCTGATGGTCCCCGCCAGCGAGCGGTTGGCCAGCAGGCACAGCAGGAAGATCGCGCTGAAGACGTAGAACAGCATCGGGAACTGGGCCGCCTCGACCGCCTCGTTCGCCGCGGCCATCACCCCGACGTTGCCGCCGGCGAGCCGGAAACGGACCCGCTCGCTGCCGAAGCGCTGCTCGAACGTCCTGACCGTGTCGATCACCCGCCGGATGGTCTCCGCCTTGTGGTCGCTGGTGAAGACCAGCACCGGCATCACGCTGCAGTCCGCATTCAGCAGGCCGCTGTCGGTCTTGATGGCGTCGGTCGCCTGCACCAGGCTGTGCTGGTTGCGCGGCAGCACCCGCCACTTCAGGCTGCCCTCGTTCCAGCCGGCGTTGATCACCTTGGCCACGCCGGGCATGCTGACCACGGAGCGCACCCCGGGCGTGTTCGCCAGGGTCCAGTCGAAGCGGTCGATCAGGGCCATGATCTCGTGGTCGATGCAGCCCGACGGCTCGGTCTCGACGTAGACGCCGAGCATGTCGACCCCGATCGCGAAACGCTCGGTGATCACCGCGCTGTCGCGGTTGTAGCGGGACTCGGGACGCAGCTCCGGCACGCCGCTCTGCTGGTCGCCGATCTTCGCCGTGCCGCCGAGCCAGAAGCCGACCGCGAACAGGCCGACGGCGAGCGCGATCGCCCAGGCGGCCACCCGCCGCTCGGTGATCCGCGCCAGCCACGACCAGAACGGCAGTGCCTTGGCGGTGCGGCGGCGGTAACGCTGGCGCAGGCCGTCGTCCAGGCGCAGGTAGGAGATCAGCACCGGCAGCAGGACCAGGTTGGTCAGGATGATCGTGGCCACGCCGATGCTGGCGGTGATCGCGACCTCCTGGATCAGGCCGATGTCGATCAGCAGCATGGCGCTGAAGCCGATGCAGTCGCTGACCAGGGCGACGGCGCCCGGCGGCAGCAGCCGCGCGAAGCTGCGCCGTGCGGCCTCCTCGCAGTCGCAGCCCCCCTGGAACTCGTCGACCAGCGAGCTGACCATCTGCGCCCCGTGGCTGACGCCGATGGCGAAGACCAGGAAGGGGACCAGGATGGTCATCGGGTCCATGCCGAAACCGGCCAGCGGCAACAGCCCCAGCAGCCAGGTCACGGCGATCAGCGAGCAGCCGAGCAGCACCACCGTCAGCGCCACCGACTGGGTGTAGAGGTAGGCGAGCAGCGCGGTGACCGCGAAGGCGATCAGGAAGAACTGGATCACGCGGTGGGCGCCGTCGGTGATGTCGCCGATCACCTTCGCGAAGCCGATGATGTGGACGTCGACCGACGCGCTCTCGAAGCGCGCGCGGATCTTCTCCTCGAGCTGCCGCGACACCTCCGCGTAGTCGATCGGGCGGCCCGTCTCGGGGTCGATCTCCAGCAGCTCGGCGCTGACGATCGCGCCGCTGAAGTCGCTGGCCACCAGCCGCCCGACCAGGCCCGACTTGAGCACGTTCTCGCGGACCCTGGCCAACCCCTCCGGGGTCGGGCGGAAATCGGCCGGGATGACGTTGCCGCCGGCGAAGCCGCCGGCGACCACCTCGACGAAGCGGACGTTGGGGGTGAACAGCGAGCGGACGCGACTGCGATCGACCCCGGGGAGGAAGAACACCTCGTCGGTCGCCTCGCGCAGGGTCTGGAAGAACGGCGCGGTGAAGATGTCGCCGTCGCGTGCCATCAGGGCGATCAGCACCCGGTCGGTGCCGCCGAACTCCTGCTGGTACTCCAGCAGCGTGCGCATGTACTCGTGCCCGAGCGGCAGTTGCTTGCCGTAGCTGGCATCGACCTGCAGCCGGGTGGCCGACAGCGCGAGCAGCAGCGTGGCCACGACGAACAGCGCGATGACCCACGGCCGCCCGCCGAAGACCCAGCGCTCGAGACGGCTCTCCAGCCGCTCGCCGAGGGTGCGCTGCCGGCCGGCCGGGTTCATTTGCCGGCGGATGCGGCGAACCGCTCGCGGGCGAGGCTGCGCGCCCCGCCCTCGCCGAGCAGCAGCAGGCCCCCGTTGCGCAACTCGAGGCCGGCCGCGTTGCCGAGCCGGTCGGCCAGCTGCTGCAGCGTGAACGAGCGGCCGGCGTCACGGCTGACCAGCAGGGTGCCGCCGAGCCCGACGAGCAGCACCGTGCCGTCCTGCAGCCGCAGCCCCGAGTGCAGGATCGCCCGGGTCGGCAACGGCACCCGCTGCCAGCTCTCGCCGTTGTCCTCGGAGCGGTACAGGTGCCCCTCCAGTCCCATCACCAGCAGCTGCCGCGGGTCCAGCGGCAGGACGCCGAAAAAGGAGCCCGCGTACGGCGTGGACAGCCGCTCCCAGTGGCCGCCGTCGTCGCCGGAGCGGTAGACCTGCCCCGCCTCGGCGGCGATGAACAGGGTGCCGTCGGCACCCCTGGCGACCTGGTTGAGGTGATAGTCGTCCCCGTCGGAGAGTTCCCGCGGTTCCCACGAGCCGCCGCCGTCGCGGGTTTCGAGCAGGTAGCCGTAGGCGCCGACGGCGAAGCCGTGCCGGGCGTCGACGAACCAGACATCGAGCAGCGGGCGCTCCTGTTCCGGGGCGTAGTGGACCCGTTCCCAGGCGCCCCCCCCGTCGGCGGTGCGCAGGATCACCGCGTCGTGACCGACCGCCCAGCCGTGCCGCTCGTCGTGGAAGTGCACCGCGGTCAGCATCGCCACGGTCGGCACCCGCCGTTGCGACCAGCTCTGCCCCTCGTCCCCGGAGACCAGCAGGTGCCCGCGCTCACCGACCGCGACGATGCGCTCGCCGGCGCGGTCGGCATCGAGCAGCAGCGAGCGCGACGCCAGCGGCATCGGCTCGGCGTACTCGCTCGGCGCGACGTCGCTGGCGGCCAGCGCGTGTCCGCCGGCAGACAGCAACAGCAGGCCGGCGACCGCAGCCCGCATCCCCGCACGCTGCCGCCGGCAACGCACAGGCGGCGTCATCCGCCCGCGAGCGCCGCGAGCGGTGCGCGCGCCGGCACGCCTCCAGGTGACCCGCTGATCAACGCCTCCCTTCGCGGCGGAGTTCCCCGGTCGAGAAATCGGCCGGGCTGTAGGTGACGCTGAAGTCGTACATCGCGTCCTCGTTGTTGACGCCGATCGCCACGTAACGGCCCAGCTGCAGGTCGTAATGGACCTCGACCGTGGTCCAGTAGGTAGGCACCTCGTAGTAGTTGATCCCGTGCCCCTCGGAGACCCGCCACAGTTCGTCGCGGTTGTCGTACTGGTCCACCGACATGATCTGCCAGGTGTCCTCGTCGACGTAGAAGGTCCGGCGCTTGTAGATGTGGCGGGTGCCCTCCTTGAGCGTCCCCTCCACCACCCAGACGCGGTGCAGTTCGTAGCGCAGGTGGGCCGGGTTCAGGTGCAGCGGCGTGAGGATGTCGCTGTACTTGAGCTGGTCGCTGTGCAGCGCGTAGCTGTTGTACGGCACCAGCATCTCGCGCTTGCCGACCAGCTTCCAGTCGTAGCGTTCCGGGCTGCCGTTGTACATGTCCAGCGTGTCGCTGGTGGTCAGGCCGTCGGCGCCGTTCTTCGGGTTGTCGAAGGCGACGTTGGGCGCGCGCCGGACCCGGCGTTGCCCGGGGTTGTAGACCCACGCCTTGCGGTTCTCGACGTTCTGGTTCAGCGTCTCGTGGACCAGCAGCACCTGGCCGGCCAGCCGCGGCGGGCTGAGGATCTTCTGCGTGAACATGAACAGGATGTTATCCAGCGCCTGCTCGGTCATCTCCGGCAGGTGGTAGCGGAAGTAGGCGTCCTCGCGGAACTGCACCAGCGAGAACTCCCCGCCGCGGGTCACCGGGGCGATGCTGAAATTGCGCACCACGCTGTCGCCGCGGTAGCGCAGCATGTGGTTCCAGACCACCTCGACCCCGCTCTTCGGCAGCGGGAACGGGATTCCCTGGACCGCCCCGGCGACCCCGTTGTCGCCCTCCTCGAGCCGCGCGTTCGGTGCGTCACGCAACGTGGCGTCGTAGATGCGCTGCGGCACCGACGCGCTGCGCCGGGTCGGGAAGACGCGCATCGAGAAGCTGTCGTAGCTCTTCAGCAGCGCCTTGTGGCCCTCGGTCAGCCGGTCGGCGTAGCGGTCCATGTTCTCCCGGGTCACGGTGTAGAGGACCGGGTCGCCGGCGTACGGGTCGGGGTGGTGATCGCCGGGCGTGTAGCCGGCCACGGGCTTGGTGATGCCGCCCTCCCAAGCCGGGATGGTGCCGTCGCCGTTGCCGGCCCGCTCGGCGCCGAGCGGGGTCAGGTCGGCGCCGAGCCGCGCCAGCTCCTCTGGCGTGACGGCCGCGGCGGCGGCGGCGGAGAAGCCTCCCAGCACGATACCCAGTGCCAGGCCGGTGACGTATCTGATCTGCTTGGCCATGTGGAACCTCGCTCAGAAGGAGTACTTGATGTTGGCCGAGATGAAGTCGCGGTCGTTGCCCAGGTTGTAGCGACCGGCACCCGAGTAGCGGGTGTAGGCGATGTCGGCAGAGAACCTGTTCTGGTAGTCGCCGGTCAGGCCGACGGTGGTCGCCTTGCGTCCCTCGAGGAAATTGCCGCCCGGCCCGGGGGAGATGCCGCTGACGTCGTGCGCCCAGGCGAACCGGGGCTTCAGGCTCACCGCGCCGATGGCGTTGTTGAAGTCCAGCCGGGCGGCCAGCCGGTAGCCCCACGAGGTCGCGTCGGCGAAATGGTCCGCCGTCTCGATGGGCTTGCCTGGGTGGGTGCCAGGACCGAGAGCGGCGTTGCCGCTGACGAAGGTCCCAGGCCCGTTCAGGCGCAGCTCCGCCTTGCTCGGCATGTCGTGCACGTGGCTCACCGCGGCCTCGCCGACGATCACCGCCTGGTCGGCGCCGAGGACGTGCGAGAAGATCTGGGTCAGGGTCGCCTGGACCTGGGTCACGTCGCGCTTGATGTAGCCGGGTATCCGGTATTCGAGGCAGACGCCGAAGGGCGCGCAGTCGGTGGCGACGTTCGGGATCAGCCCGGAGGTGTACAGCTGGTTGAGGTTCGCCATGCCGAACGCGGCTGTCTGGGTCGGGCCGAGCGCCGCGTAGAGCACCTCCAGGTCGTCGACCTGCAGCGGCACGTCGCGGCGATGCGACACCTCGCCCTGCAGCGCCACGCCGCCGACGGTGGTGTTGAAGCTGAGCCCGAACAGGTCGATACCCTCCGGGTACTCGGTGGCGTAGGCCGCGGTCTTGGCGTAGGCGTCGGTGGCCAGGGCGGTGGCGACGCTGGGGACGCTGGCGAGGTCGGTGGCCGCGGTGAAAGCGATCGCCTGCGACGCGGCGGGCGGGGCCCCTGCGCTCACGCCGGCGGTGGTTCCCGCGGCCACCGCGCCGAGGATGTTGCCTTGATTCTGGGCGAGGAAAGTCAGCGTGGCGGTGGTGATCGGCGTCGCTGCGCCACCGATGGCTCCCGCGGTCTGCAGGCCGGTGAACGTGCCGGTGCGCGCGTTGATGACCGGCACGCGGCTGTGGTAGCGGATGTAGTAGACGCCGAACTCGGTGTCGTTGAGCTGCGGCACGAACAGGCGCAGCGCCAGGCCGAACTGGTCCTCGTCCTTCGCCTCGAGGGTCGGGTCGCGCGGCACCGACAGCAGCGTCGTCGCGATGCCGCCACCGACGCCACCGGCGTCGGTCACGTCGCCGAAGCCGAGCATCACGTGGCTGCCGCCCTCGCCGACGAAGTCGTTGGTGCTGAAATAGGAACCCGGCGGGTCGATCACGGTCTCCTGCCAGTCGAGCTGGTAGTACGCCTCGAAGGTGGTGTTCTCGGTGGCGCTGATCGAGCCGTAGACCAGGTTGACCGGCACCAGCCCCTCGCGCAGCTCCGCACCCGGCACGCGCAGCTTGCTGACGTCGACCGGGTTGGTGGCGTTGATGCCGTTCTGGATGAAGGTGCTCTCGCCCCAGTTGACCACCTGCTGGCCGATGCGCACCTCGGCCGGCATGCTGCCGACGTCGAAGCGGGACCAGACGTAGGCGTCGAGCAGCTCGGCGTCGCTGCCGACCAGGTCCTCGGCTTTCCCGGTCAGCGGGGTCCGTTCCCGGTCGCCGTCCTTGTTCTCGAAGTCGTAGAACCCCGAGGCGCGGATGAACGCCCCGAGGTTGTTCCCCGTGCTGATGTCCAGCTCCGAGGTGATCTTGGCGGTGTTGCTGACCAGGCCGGTGCCGTAGTTCAGGTTGCCGTCGTCGGCGTTGCAGCCCCACGCCGTGCCGCCGCTGGCGGTGCAGACCAGCCGCTCGTCGCGGCCTTCCACCCGCCACATGGCCCCGTAGGAGAGCGTGGTGTCGAGCGAACCGCGGACGTTGCCGCTGGCGAACTCGAAGGCGTGCCCGGTCAGCGGAAGCGCCAGCGCCAGCGCGGCAGCGAGCCGGCTGGCCGCGCCTGCGGCGCGACGGCGGGATCCAGGAAACGGAAAGGTCTGCATCGGCTTCTCCCCCCTGATTTTCAGTTTCTCCGCAACCCTGCGCGGCAGGGTGACGGAAGGTGTGGCGTGATCACCGCCGTTCAGTATGCAACATCCAACATCCGGCCGGGCGTGCCCGGCTCAGCCGCTCGCTTCGTCGCGCAGCGCACGGCGCAGTATCTTGCCGACGTTGGTCTTCGGCAACTCCTCGCGGAACTCGACGTGCTTCGGCACCTTGTACTTGGTCAGGTTCTCGCGGCAGTGGCGCAGCAGTTCCTCGGTGGTGAGGCCCGGCTCGCGGCAGACGACGAACAGTTTCACCACCTCGCCGGAATGGCCGTCGGGGACGCCGATCGCCGCCACCTCGCGTACCGCGGGATGCATCGCGACCACCTCCTCGATCTCGTTCGGGTAGACGTTGAACCCGGAGACGTCGATCATGTCCTTCATCCGGTCGACGATGCGCACGAAGCCGGCGTCGTCGACGGTGGCGACGTCGCCGGTGCGCAGCCAGCCGTCCGCCGACAGCACCGCCGCGGTCTCGTCCGGGCGCCGCCAGTAGCCCTGCATCACCTGCGGGCCACGCACGTACAGCTCGCCTCGCTGCCCGGACGGCACCTCGTTGCCGTCGACGTCGCGGATGCTGATCTCGGTCGACGGCAGCGGCAGGCCGATGCTGCCGTTGAACTCGCGCAGGTCGAGCGGGTTGATGGTTACCGCCGGACTGGTCTCGGTCAGCCCGTAGGCCTCGAGCAGCATGCAGCCGGTCGCGCGCTGCCAGCGCTCGGCGACCGTGCGCTGCACCGCCATGCCCCCGCCGAGCGACAGCCACAGGGCGCTGCAGTCGACCTTGGCGAAATCCGGGTGGTTGAGCAGCGCGTTGTACAGCGTGTTGACGCCGGTGATGACGGTGAAGCGGGCGGTGGCGATCTCCTTGATGAAGGCCGGCAGGTCGCGCGGGTTGGTGATCAGCATGTTCAGCGCGCCCAGGCGCAGGAAGGTCAGGCAGTTCGCGGTCAGCGCGAAGATGTGGTACAGCGGCAGCGCGGTGACGATGCGCTCGCGCCCCGGTTTGACCCGCTGGCCGAGCCATGCCGTCGCCTGCATCAGGTTCGCGCCCATGTTGCCGTGGGTCAGCACCGCCCCCTTGGCGACCCCGGTGGTGCCGCCGGTGTACTGCAGGAAGGCGACGTCGTCGCGGGTCACGCTGGCCGGACGGAAGGTCAGCCCGGCGCCTTCGCGCAGCAGCGCGCGCAGCGACAGCGCGTCCGGCAGGACGTAGGGCGGGACCAGCTTCTTGACCCGGCGCACGACGAGATTGACCAGCGCGCGTTTCGGCCACGGCAGCAGGTCGGCCAGCTCGGTGACGATCACGTGCCGCACCTCGGTGCCGGCAATCGCGCGCTCGACGGTCTGGGCGAAGTTGGCCAGCACCACGATCGCGGTGGCGCCGGAGTCCTTCAGCTGGTGGTGCAACTCGCGCACCGTGTAGAGCGGGTTGACGTTGACCACGACCATGCCGGCACGCAGCACGCCGAACAGCACCACCGGGTACTGCAGCACGTTCGGCAGCATGATCGCGATGCGCTCGCCCTTGGTCAGCCCGAAGCGCTGCTGCAGGCAGGCGCCGAACGCGGCACTCTGCCGCTCCAGCTCGCTGTAGCTCAGGGCGTGGCCGAGGTTCAGGAACGCCGGCTGGACGGCGTACTCCGCGACCGCCGCGTCGAACAGCTCCACCAGGGTCGGCAGCGCTGGCAGGTCCAGCTCGTGCGGAACCCCGGCCTCGTAGCTGCCCAGCCAGCTCTTCTCCAACTCGCCTCTCCTCGCGGCGCGTCCGCCGCTCCCTGCAGGGAGGTCGGTCGGCGCGATCCGTCGTTGTGCGGGACAACTTAAATCACAATCCGGCCAAATACACCACCCCGCCGGCTCGGCCCGCGGTCACCGTATACTGGCCGGCGCCCACAACGGAGCGCGCGATGAACCCCGACCTCGACCGCCTGCAGCCCTACCCGTTCGAGCGCCTGCGCCTGCTCAAGGAAGGCAGCGACCCGCCCGCCGGACTGGCGCACATCGCGCTGTCGATCGGCGAACCGCAGCACCCGGTGCCGCCGGCGATCCGCGACGCGCTGGTGGCGGCGCTCGACGGCCTCGGCCGCTACCCGCTGACCGCCGGCACCCCCGAGCTGCGCACCGCCATCGCGGCCTGGCTCGCGCGGCGCAACGGGCTGCCGGCGGGGCGGCTCGACCCGGAGCGCCACGTGCTCCCGGTCAGCGGCTCGCGCGAGGCGCTGTTCGCGTTCACCCAGTGCGCGGTCGACCGCTCAGGCGACGCGCTGGTGCTGATGCCGAACCCGTTCTACCAGATCTACGAGGGCGCGGCGCTGCTCGCCGGGGCGACGCCGTGGTACCTCGACTGCACCGCGGAGAACGGCTTCCTGCCCGACTACGCGCGGGTCCCCGAGGCGGTCTGGGCGCGCTGCCAGCTGCTGTTCGTCTGCAGCCCGGGCAACCCGACCGGGACGGTGGAACAGGCCGCCACCTGGCAGCGGCTGCTCGAGCTGGCCGACCGCCACGACTTCATCCTGGCGGCGGACGAGTGCTACTCCGAGCTCTACCTCGACGAGGCCGCACCGCCGGTCGGCCTGCTCGCCGCCGCGGCCGCCGCCGGGCGCGACGACTTCCGCCGCTGCATCGTCTTCAACAGCCTGTCCAAGCGCTCCAGCGTGCCGGGCCTGCGCTCCGGCCTGGTCGCCGGCGACGCGGCGCTGATCGACCGCTTCAGGCTCTACCGCAGCTACCACGGCGCGGCGCTGCCGCCGCCGGTGCAGGCCGCGAGCCGGGTCGCCTGGCAGGACGAGGATCACGTGGTCGAGAACCGCGCGCTGTACCGCGCCAAGTTCGCCGCGGTGACCCCGCTGCTCGCCCCGCTGCTGCCGTGCAGCGCGCCGCCGGGCGGGTTCTACCTGTGGGCGCAGACCCCGGGCGACGACCGCGACTTCGCCCGCGAGCTGTTCGCCAGCCAGAACGTCACCGTGCTGCCCGGCCAGTACCTGTCGCGGCCGACCGCCGACGGCGACCCGGGCCGCGGCCGCGTGCGCATCGCCCTGGTCGCGCCGCTGGCCGAGTGCCTCGAGGCGGCCGGGCGCATCCGCGCCCACCTCGCCGGCTGACCCCGCTATACTGACGCGCCGGTCGCCCGGCAGCCGGCGACCGAGTCCAGACCAGCCCCAGGAGACACGGATGAGCGACCTGCAGAACACCATCGAGGCGGCCTTCGAGCGGCGCGCCGAGATCACCCCGCACAACGTCGACGCGCAGACCCGCGAGGCGGTGCTCGAGACCATCGACCTGCTCGACCGCGGCGCGGTCCGGGTGGCCGAGAAGAGCGGCCACGACTGGGTGGTCAACCAGTGGCTGAAGAAGGCCGTGCTGCTCTACTTCCGCATCGAGGACAACGTGCTGCACCAGGGCAGCGAGACCCACTACTGGGACAAGGTGCCGCCGAAGTACGCCGCCTACGGTGCGCGCGACTTCCGCGCCGACGGCGTGCGCATCGTGCCGCCGGCGACCGCGCGGCGCGGCGCCTACATCGCCAGCAACGTGGTGATGATGCCGTCGTTCGTCAACATCGGCGCCTACGTCGACAGCGGCACCATGGTGGATACGTGGTCCACGGTCGGGTCCTGCGCGCAGATCGGCAAGAACGTCCACCTCTCCGGCGGCGTCGGCATCGGCGGCGTGCTCGAGCCGCTGCAGGCCAACCCGGTGATCATCGAGGACGACTGCTTCATCGGCGCGCGCGCCGAGGTCGCCGAGGGGGTCATCGTCGAGCGCGGCTCGGTGATCTCGATGGGCGTCTACCTCGGCCAGAGCACGCGCATCTACCACCGCGAGACCGGCGAGATCACCTACGGCCGCGTGCCGGCCGGCTCGGTGGTGGTCTCCGGCACGCTGCCGTCGACCAAGGGCGACTGCGCGCTGTACGCGGCGATCATCGTCAAGCAGGTCGACGAGCGCACGCGCAGCAAGGTCGGCATCAACGAGCTGCTGCGCAGCCTCTGAGCGCATGCCGACGCTGTACGGCATCCGCAGCTGCGACACGGTGCGCCGCGCGCGCCGCTGGCTCGACGGCCACGGCATCGCCTACACCTGGCACGACCTGCGCGAGGACGGCCTCGACGCGGCGCAGCTGCAGCGCTGGGTGGACGCGCTCGGCATCGACGCGCTGCTGAACCGCAAGAGCCGCACCTGGCGCGACCTGCCGAGCGGCCGCCGCGAGCGGCTCGACGACGCCGGCCTGCAGCGCCTGGTGCTCGAGCACCCGACGCTGCTGCGCCGGCCGCTGCTCGAGGACGGCGACGAACTGGCGGTCGGCTTCAGCGCGACCGACTACGCGGCCCGCATCGACCCGGAGTGACCCCGATGTCCGCGACCCTCGACCTCGCCCGCGACCTGGTCCGCCGCCCGTCGGTGACCCCCGACGACGCCGGCTGCCAGCAGCTGCTCGGCGCGCGGCTGGCGGCACTCGGCTTCCGCCTCGAGCCGCTGCGCTTCGGCGCCGTCGACAACCTGTGGGCGGTGCGCGGCCACGGCGCGCCGCTGTTCGCGTTCGCCGGCCACACCGACGTGGTGCCGACCGGACCCGAGGGCGACTGGAGCGTGCCGCCGTTCGCCGCCGAGGTGCGCGACGGCCAGCTCTACGGCCGCGGCGCCGCCGACATGAAGGGCAGCCTGGCGGCGATGGTCACCGCCTGCGAGGCGTTCATTGCCGAGCATCCCGACCATCACGGCACGCTGGCCTTCCTGCTGACCAGCGACGAGGAAGGCCCCTCGGTCGACGGCACCGTGCGCGTGGTCGAGCTGCTGCAGGCGCGCGGCGAGCAGATCGACTGGTGCCTGGTCGGCGAGCCGACCGCGGTCGAGCGGCTCGGCGACACGGTCAAGATCGGCCGCCGCGGCTCGCTGTCGGCGGTGCTCAAGGTGCACGGCACGCAGGGCCACGTGGCCTACCCGCACCTCGCCGACAACCCGGTGCACCGGCTCGCGCCGGCGCTGGCCGAGCTGGTCGCCGAGCGCTGGGACGACGGCAACGCGCACTTCCCGCCGACCACCTTCCAGGTCTCCAACGTCCACGCCGGCACCGGCGCCGAGAACGTGATCCCGGGGCGGCTGGAGCTGCAGTGCAACTTCCGCTACTCGACCGAGGTGACCGCCGAGTCGCTGAAGGAGCGCGTGCTGGCGATCCTCGACCGCCACGGCGTGCGCTGCGACCTCGCCTGGCGCCACTCCGGCGCGCCGTTCCTGAGCACGCCCGGCGCGCTGACCGAGGCGGTGCGCGCGGTGGTCGCCGAGCAGCTGGGCCGCGAGCCGGACCTCTCCACCTCGGGCGGCACCTCCGACGGCCGCTTCATCGCGCCGACCGGGACCGAGGTGGTCGAACTCGGCCCGGTCAACGCCACCATCCACAAGATCGACGAGCGCATCGAGGTCGCCGAGCTGGAGCGCCTGCACGCGCTCTACCTCGGCGTGCTCGAGCGCCTGTTCAGCTGAACGGCGTGCGCCGCTGGCTGCTGCTCGGCCAGCTGGCGCTGCTCGCCGGCTGCGGCGGCAAGCCGCCGGCACTCTCGCCGCTCGGCAGCGAGGCCACCGTGCTGGCCTTCGGCGACAGCCTGACCGCGGGCACCGGCGCGCGTGCCGGGCAGGACTACCCGAGCGTGCTCGCCGGGCTGATCGGCCGCCGCGTGGTCAACGCCGGCGTGCCCGGCGAGACCACCCCCGAGGGGCTCGCGCGGCTGCCGCAGGTGCTCGACGAGACCGCCCCGGACCTGGTCGTGCTGTGCCTCGGCGGCAACGACATGCTGCGCAAGCTCGACCTCGCCGCGACCCGCGCCAACCTGGCGCAGATGGTCGCGCTGATCCGCGCGCGCGGCGCCCAGGTGGTGCTGCTCGGCGTGCCGCAGCCGCGGCTGCTGATGCTGTCGGCGGCGGAGTTCTACCAGCCGCTGGCCGAGGAGCTGGGCGTGCCGATCGAACTCGAGGCGCTGCCCGAGATCCTCGCCGAGCGCGACCTGAAGGCCGACCCGATCCACCCGAACGCCGCCGGCTACCGGCTGCTCGCCGAGGCCGTGCGCGACCTGCTGCAGGCGGCCGGCGCGCTGTAGCCGGCGTCCCCTCCCCGGCCGTCGCCGCTGCACGGCACGTCCCCCGACCCCGCGCACCCTGGCCGGCGCGCTTCGGCACACCTTCGTTGTGGTAACTTTGCCGTCGTGATGGGAGGGACGAGCAACGGATCGCTGCCCGGCTTGCGGGTCGCCTGCGGCGGAACCTGGCGGACGTACGCGCGGGTGCTGCTGGCGCTGCTGCTGTGTGCAGGGCTGCGCACGGCCCACGCCGCGCTCGACCTCGCCGAGGTGCGCCAGCTGCTCGAGGCAGGCCGCGCCGCCGACGCCTACACGCT
>DATCZX010000130.1:0-2350 GCA_036525695.1 Gammaproteobacteria bacterium
GGAGCGGCCGATGCCCCTGGCCTGGAAACTGCTGTTCGCCGCCGTCGCCGAGCTCGGCTACGCGCTGCTGACCCGCGCCTGGATGCCGGAGCAGTTCGACGGCATCGCGCTCGAGCTGTGGGTCACCGGCGCCCGCGCGGCGACCGCCGCGCTCTACTGGTGGCTGTTCCGCGACCTGATCTGGAGCCGCGCGCCGCGCGCCGGCAACGCGCGCCGGCCGCTCTGCATCGCCGCCATCGCGGTGGTCATGCTGGCCCCGGTGCTGGCCGGCGACTGGGCGGTCGGCGACCTGGCGACGCAGGTGGTGTTCGCGCTGACCAGCGTGGTGGTCGGGCTGCGCGAGGAGCTGCTCTACCGCGGCGTGGTGCAGAACCTGCTCGAGCCGCGCCTCGGCTGGGTCGGCGCGATCGTCGTCTCCAACGTGATCTTCACGCTCTACCACTACGGCGCCTGGCCGTTCACCTTCCTCAACCTGCTCGAGTTCTTCACCGTCGGCTGCCTGGTCGGCCTGCTCTACTGGGGCAGCGGCTCGCTGTGGCTGGTGGTGGCGTTCCACGCCGCCTACGACGCGGTGTGGAGTTTCACCCCGCTGCTGCCGGCACCGCTGTCGCAGGCGTGGGGCGCGGTGCTGCAGGTCGCCGCGCTGCTGCTGGCGGCGTGGTGGGCGGCGCGGCTCGCGGCCGGCGCGCGCGGCCCCACCTCGTCCGGCTAGGCCGCATCCGGCATACTGCAGCCGCCGCTGCAGGCTGCCTGCCGCCCCGCACAGGAGAACGCAATGGACGCGCATGCCCGGGACGGCCACGAGCGGCTGACCGCGATCATCCCTCTCGCCGCCCGCCAGCGGGCCCTGCCCGACGCGTGGCGCGCCGCGCACCGGGCCATCCTCGCCGACTGGGCCGCATCCGGCCACCCGCCCGCGCGCGAGACGCTGGCGGCGCTGCCGGGGATCGACGACGTCGATGCGCTGCTGGCGCGCCTCGCCAGCGACGACATGCTGGTGCTCGACGCCGACGGTGAAATCGCCGGCGCCTACCCGTTCAGCGGCGAGGCGACCCCGCACCGGGTGGCCCTCGGCGAGGTCCGGGTGCACGCGATGTGCGCGGTCGACGCGCTGGCGATGGCGCCGATGCTCGGCACCCACGCGCAGGTCGACTCGGCCTGCGCGGCCAGCGGCCGCGCGGTGCAGGTGGCGGTCGACGGCGCGCGGCTGGGCGCGTGCGCGCCGGCGACCCTCCGCGTCGGCATCCACTGGGCGTCCGCGTGCGGTCACACCGCGCACAGCCTGTGCCGGCAGATGCTGTTCCTGGCCGACGCCGACGCCGCGCGCGCCTGGTGCGCGGAAGCCCCGGAAGCACGGCTCACCTACACGCCGGAGCAGGCGCTCGCGCTGGGCGCGGCGTTCTTCGTGCCGCTGCTGCGGGAGTAGCGAATCCGCCCCCTCACCCCGGCCCTCTCCCTCCCGGGAAGAGGGGCAGGGAGCAGGGTCTGGCCTGCCGGGAACGCTACAGCCCGCGGATCTCGCCGTCCTCGCCGAGGTCGACCTGCCAGGCGGCCGGGGCCGCCTGGCTGAAGCTCCTGCTGCAGCACGTGCCGGACCGCGGAGAGCACCTGGTGCGCTACTACGGCTGGTACAGCAACCGTTGCCGGGGGCTGAGGGCGGCACAGGCGGCCGCATCACCTGGATCGGCGGATAGCGAGGCGGTGGATGAGGAGCTGAGCCGTGCGGCACGCAGTAGCTGGGCACGGCTGCTTCGCAAGGTCTACGAGGTGGAGGCGCTGACCTGTCCCCACTGCGGTGGAGAGATGCGCGTTATTGCCGTGATCGAGGAGGCGCCGGTGATCGAGCGGATCCTGCGCCACGTCGGGGTGTGGGAGCCAACGCCCCCGCTCCGGGCACCGCCCGAAGAGGCGTGGCCGACCGGGAGCCAGATCCCGCTGACTTACCACCCTGTGCCGGATATTGCCTGAGCCGACGGAGACCGGGCAGGGCATCTGCTGCGCCGGGGTGGCAGCTGGCGCTTGAAATCCGGGGGCAGATGGGCAATCCTCTTGATCCAGAGGCGTTTTCTACGTGATGGGGGACGTGGAAGTGGCAATGATGGACGATCGCTGGTCAGGCCGGCGCGACATGGCGGGGTTCTCCGATGGTTCGGAGCCGTTGTCGCTAGCGCGCGCTGAAAGCAAATTCCTATCCCTAGGAACTGAGATTATGAATGTTATGAGGAAGACGTTTGTCGCGATCATGGGTCTGACATTTTTTGGAGTCGCCACGCTATCGAGTCCAGCGTATGCGGATGATTCCGGACATCCACCGTATATCGTGCGGGGGAATACGCATATTCTCATCGGG
>DATCZX010000131.1:0-5480 GCA_036525695.1 Gammaproteobacteria bacterium
GAACGGCGCGTTCAGCAGACGGCGCAGGCCCAGGTAGCTGAGGATCAGAGAGACCAGCACGACGGAGTAGAAGGTGTGGTGGTCCTCGAAATCGATCGGGTTCCATGAGCCGATCGCCAGCGTCGGCTTGGCGAAGATGAACATGCCGTCGGAACCGCCCAGCGCGGTGTTCTCGTTGAAGAAGTAGAACAGCATCTGCGCGAACGCGAGCGTGATCATGATGAAGTAGATGCCGCTTGTGCGCACCGAGAACCACCCGATGACCACGGCCGCGAGCGCGGTGGCGGCGAGCGAGGCCGGCAGCACCCAGTAGAGCGACGCGCTCTCGACGTCCATCATCAGGATCGCCAGCACGTAGCCCGAGAGGCCGAAGAACGCCGCGTGGCCGAAGCTGACCAGCCCGGTGAAGCCGATCAGCAGGTCGAGGCTCATCGCGAAGATCCCGAGGATCATCATCCGCGTGACCAGGTTGCCGTAGTAGATGCCGAGGAACGGCGGCAGCGCCGCGAGCACGACCACCGCGGCGAGCAGCGCGAGGTTCAGGCCGAGATGGGTGCGGAACACGGCAGCCGCCTCAGTGGACCGTCTGGCCGAACAGGCCCTGCGGCCGCCACAGCAGGATCAGCGCCATGGTCGCGTAGACCGCCATCGAGGCGAAGTCGGGCACCAGCACCTTGCCGAAGGTGTCGGCCAGGCCGATCAGCATCGCGCCGATGAACGCCCCCTTGATCGAGCCGATGCCGCCGATCACCACGACCACGAACGAGATGATCAGGATCTGGTCGCCCATGCCCGGGTAGACCGAGCTGATCGGCGCGCCGATCATGCCGGCGAAGCCGGCGAGCGCCGCGCCGAGGCTGAAGACGATCGCGAACACCCTGGAGATGTCGATGCCGAGCGCCTGCACCATCTCGCGGTTGCTCGCCCCCGCGCGGATGGTCATGCCGAGGCGGGTCTTCTGGATCAGCAGGTACATGCCGGCGGCGAGCAGCATGCAGACGATGGAGATGAACACCCGGTAGACCGGGTAGACCTGGTTCTCGGTCAGCGGGATCGACCCGGAGAGGGGGCCGGGGATCGGCACGCTGTAGAAGTTGCTGCCCCAGAAGATCTTCTGGCACTCGTTCAGGATCAGGATCAGGCCGTAGGTCAGCAGCACCTGGTAGAGGTGGTCGCGCTGGTACAGGCGCGCGATGGCGAGCCGCTCGATGGCGTAGCCGAGGACCATGATCAGCGGCACGCCGAGCAGGATCGACAGCGTCAGGCTGCCGGTGTAGCCGACCAGCCACCAGACCACGTAGGCGCCGAACATGTAGAACGCGCCGTGGGCCAGGTTGATGATCCCCATGATGCCGAACACCAGGGTCAGGCCGCTGGCGACCAGGAACAGCAGGAAGCCGTACTGGACGCTGTTCAGCAGCTGGATCAGGAACGTGGAGAAATCCATCTACGGTGTCCGGGAAGGCGGACGCCGGCGCCCGGACGGGTCGCCGGCGTCCCCGGGCGGCTCCCGTCAGGCCATCTTGCAGCCGGTGGCCGGATCCTCGAGCGACTCGGCGGCGACGCTCAGGTACTTCTGCGCCCCGCTGCGCACCTCGCGCAGGTAGATGTTCTGCACCGGGTTGTGCGCCTTGGACATCTTCCACGGGCCGCGCGGGCTGTCGCTGAAGTCGGCCATCTCCATCGCCTTGATCAGGTCGGCGGTGGCGCCGGTGTCGCCCTTGACCGCGGCCATCGCCTGCACGATCAGCGAGCCGGCATCGTAGCCCTGCACCGCGAACACGTTGGCGCTGCGGCCGGTGGCCTTCTCGTAGGCGCCGCGGAACACCACGTTGCCCGGCGAGGCCAGGTCGGCGGAGTAGTGCAGCGTGGTGCGGATGCCCTCGGCGGCCTCGCCGGCGGCGGCCTCGACGCCCTCGGTGAGGAAGCCCGGGCCGTACAGCGGGATCGACTTCAGGCCGGCCGCGGCGTAGTCCTTGATGAACTTGGTCGCGCCGCCGCCGGAGAAGAAGGCGAACACCGCGTCGGGCTTCAGCGCCGCGATCTCGGACAGGTAGGCCTGGAACTCGACGTCCGGGAACGGCACCTCGATGTCCTTGATCACCTTGCCGCCGGCCTTGGTGAAGGCGTCGGCGCCGGCGTCCATCATCTCGCGGCCGGCCGCGTACTTCCACGCGATGGTGACGCAGGTCTTGTGCCCGTCCTTGGCCATCACGGTGCCGCCCGGGTAGGCCGGCTGCCAGTTCGAGAACGAGGTGCGGAAGATGTTGGGCGCGCACAGGCCGCCGGTGACGCCGTTGGCGCCGGCGTTGGGCACCACCATGATCGGGCTCTTGCGCGCACCGACGATCTTCGCCATCGCCGCGGCGATGCCCGAGTGCACCGGCCCGACCAGGAAGTCGACCTGGTCCTTGTCGACCAGCTTGCTGGTGTTCTGCGGCGCCTTCGGCACCGACATCTCGGAGTCGATCGCGACGTACTCGACCGGGCGCCCGCCGAGCATGTCGCCGGCGGCGGCGATGCGCATCTTCATCGCGTCGGTGATCGAGTTGCCGAGCATCGCGTAGGTGCCGCTGTAGGGCAGCAGGATGCCGACCTTGACCGGGGCCTGGGCGCCGATCGCGAAGCGGTAGGGCACCACGCTGCTGACCGCGGCGAGGCCGGTGGCAGCCGCCGCACCCTTCAGCAGGTCGCGCCGGGAAACTCCTTGCTCAGGGATCTTCTTCATCGTTTCCTCCTCGGTGATTACGGTCTGAGCCGTAAGGGTTCTTCTCGGCGCACCCGCGGGCACGGCGATCAGGGTCCTAGCTTAGCCCTTCGCCCTGACCGGGTCGACGCACAGGAGCTGACCCGGGTCAGGAGTGGGAGTCAATCCGCCTGCCGCAGGCGGAAGCGCTGGATCTTGCCGGTGGCGGTCTTCGGCAGCTCCTCGACGAAGTGGAACCAGCGCGGGTACTTGTACGGCGCCAGTCCGCCCTTGCAGTGCTCGAGCAGCTCCCGCTGCAGGGTCTCGCCGGCATCGCCCGGGTGCTTCGGCACCACGTAGGCCTCCGGCTTGACCAGGCCGTGGTCGTCGGCGCGGCCGACCACCGCCGCCTCGAGCACCTTCGGGTGCTCGATCAGCTTGGCCTCGATCTCGAACGGCGAGCACCAGATCCCGCCGACCTTGAGCATGTCGTCGTTGCGCCCGCAGTAGACGAAGTAGCCGTCCGCGTCCTGCAGGTAGGTGTCGCCGGTGTTGAGCCAGCCGTCGACCATGGTCTGCGCGGTCTTGGCCGGGTTGTTCCAGTAGTACTTGGCGGTCGAGTCGCCCTGGATCAGCAGCTGCCCGCTGTCGCCGCGCGCGACCTCCTTGCCGGCATCGTCGACGATGCGGGTGCGGTAGCCCTTGACCACGCGGCCGCTGGTGCCGGCGCGGTAGTCGTCGGCGGTGTTCGAGATGAAGATGTGCAGCGCCTCGGTCGAGCCGATGCCGTCGAGGATCACCGTGCCGGTCTGCTGCTGCCAGCGGCGGAAGATGTCGGCCGGCAGCGCCTCGCCGGCGGAGACGCAGTAGCGCACCGAGGAGAAGTCGGCGGTGTGGCTCTCGAGGTACTGCAGCTGCGCCGCGTACAGCGTCGGCACGCCGAAGTAGAGCGTCGGGCGGAAGGCCTCGATCACCTCGATCGTGGTGTCGGGCGTCGGCCGGGCCGGGAACAGCACCGCGGTCGCGCCGACCCAGAGCGGGAAGGTCATGCCGTTGCCGAGGCCGTAGGCGAAGAACAGCTTGGCCGCCGAGAAGCAGGTGTCGTCCTCGCGCACGCCGAGGGTGTCGACGCCGTACAGCTGGCTGGTCACCACCATGTCGCGGTGCAGGTGCACGGTCCCCTTCGGCGAGCCGGTGGTGCCGGAGGAGTAGAGCCAGAAGCAGTCGTCGTCGGCCTGCGCCGGCGCCGCCACGAGCGTCTCCGCGGCGGCGTCGATGCGCCGGACCAGGCAGTCGCCTTCGGCCTCGGTGCGCAGCACCAGCGCCGGCTGGCGCGCGAGCTTGGCCAGCGCCGGCTCGACCTCGCCGGCGAACTCGGGCGAGTAGACCAGCGCCGTGCAGCCGGAGTCCTCGAGCATGAAGGCGTAGTCCTTGGCGCGCAGCAGCGTGTTCAGCGGCACCGGCACGCAGCCGGCCTTGATCGCGCCCCAGAACAGGTAGATGAACTCGGCGCAGTCCTTGACCACCATCAGCACCCGCTCGCCCTGGCCGACGCCGGCGTCGCGCAGCGCGTTGCCGCAGCGGTTGACCCGCTCGGCGAGCTCGGCGTAGGTGACCTCGCGGCCGGTGGTCTCGCGGATCGCCACCTTGGCGCCGCGGCCCTCGGCCAGGTGGCGGTCGATGAACGGGACCGCGACGTTGAACAGCGGGGCGAACTCGAGGCGGGTGCCGTCGTCGCCCGCGGTCATCCGGACAGCGTGATCCTGCATGCTGCTTCTCTCCATCCTCGTTGGCCGTGCCCCGCGGCACGGCGGGACCCGCACTTCTTATATCAGACCGGGCTCGCCCGGAAACCCCGGGCAGCCCGCCGGCAGTCGGCTGACAGTGCTGCAAGGCCCTGCCTTCAAAGGGGAAATCGTCTCCCTGGGCGGCAGGCAGGGATACCTCGTCCGAGCATATGTTACCTTTACGTAAACGTCAACCAAGCGGCGCCCCCCACCGGCACCGGGTCCGCTACACTACTCCGGTCCCGCGAGCCGCAGCGCATGAGCCGAGACAAGCTTCCGCAAACCTCCAGCCGCACCGAGCTCGACGCCTTCCTGGCCAAGGTCGCGGCGACCCCGGCACGCCGCGACGCCGGCGCGCGCGGGCGCCTGGTGTTCGCGCTCGACGCCACCGCCAGCCGCGAGCCGACCTGGGATCGCGCCGCCCAGCTGCAGGCGGAGATGTTCGCCGCGGCCGCCGGTCTCGGCGGGCTGGCGGTGCAGCTGGCCTGGTACCGCGGCTACCTGGAGTTCAGTGCCAGCACCTGGGTGGTCGACGGCGCGGAGCTGCTGCAGCAGATGACCGCGGTGCGCTGCCGTGCCGGGCAGACGCAGCTGCAGCGGGTGCTCGAGCACGTCGCCGCCGAGCACGCGCGCCAGCGGGTCGCCGCGCTGGTGTTCGTCGGCGACTGCGTCGAGGAGCTGCCGGACGCGCTGTACGGCGCGGCCGGCCGCCTCGGCGTGCTCGGGGTGCCGGCCTTCATGTTCCTCGAGGGCGGCGACCCGCTCGCCGAGCGGGTGTTCCGCGAGGTGGCGCGGCTCAGCGGCGGCGCCTGCTGCCGCTTCGATCCCGGCAGCGCTGAGCAGCTGCGCCAGCTGCTGGCCGCGGTCGCGGTGTTCGCCGCCGGTGGGCGGCGCGCCCTCGAGGATCTGGGAAGGCGCGAGCACGGTGTGGTTCGCCAGCTGGTCCAGCAGCTCGAATGACCGAGCGGTGAGTCACTCGTCCGGGGCGCGCCCGTCGCGCCGGTGCC